>CAYXFO010000086.1:0-12903 GCA_964464255.1 uncultured Pirellula sp. | reverse complement strand
CCGAAGTTCGATCGCGACTTGCAGATTCTGAAGGGCTCGCAGGCTCTTGAGCAGGTCTGCGATCTGCTCGTGTGTCTCTTGGGGAGCATTGACGATCAGGCTCAGATTCTGGCGGAACGGCATCATGGTTGACGTACCACCTGCATTTTGCCATTCGGTTGGAGCAATGGTGTTTTCGATGAGCAGCATCAACTCGCCGAAGTTCGCAAGCGATCCACCACCGAGGCTGCCGGCGGCTCCGGTTGCCGGGAACGGATCCATGTTAGGGGAGGCCATCCCCGGAGAGAGCATGGCCGGGTTGACGGGTGAAGTGGAAGCGAACTGTGCGAGGATGTTTGTGTTGGGGTCGATGCTCGCAAGCTTGTTCGACCGCAAGGACAAACCGTCCTGTTCCGGGAGATTCACAGCCACATAGTTGGTTTGAGCTTGGTAAGCTGCTTGAATCGCACCCGCCATTCCAGTGTTGTAGTCGGAGATGAAGTTGGGTACGGGGATCACGAGATCCTTGACTGAGTACGGCTTGCTATACATCTCTTGCTGCATAAATCGCCGACTCTGCACCTTGACCACTTCGTTCTTGATGGAATAGCTCAGATTCAGCGGATCGAGGATGTTCTTTAGAACATTCTTAAGCTTGATCTGGTTTCCACGCAAATCGAGGCTGATCGGCTGATCGGATCGTAGACCCTCCTCAGCAATGGAAGGCTCATCGATGAGAATGATCAGGCCGGTCATTTCCGAGATGGTCTTGAGGGCTTCGGATAACGGGCGTCGATCGAAACTTGCGGAGAAGGGTTCCTCGAGGATCTCGAGTATCTTCTTTTCCGAAGGTTGCAGCGCGAGGGAGTCGTCACCGTACTTGTCCCGCATGCGTCGCAGGTCTGTCCAATCCTTGACAGCAGGAAATTGCAGCGGCTGATTGTCCTTCAAGTAGGTTGCGGAGGATCGCTCAGCATCCGAAAAACTGTTCAGAAGAGCTTCTTCCTTCAGCTTTTGAATTTCCTTTTGCTCTTCAATTCGACGCTGGATCACCGAGCGACCTCGCATCACGGAAGCGATCTCCGAGTTCGGTTTGATCTCCTCGACTTTGCGTGCGATGACTTCCGCTTCTGCGTATCGGTTGTCATCCATCAACTCGTTGTATTGGTCAACCAACGTTTGGATCTGAGCATCTTCTTTCGCCGTGTTAGCAGCATCCAGGGTGATTCGATCTTCGATCTGTCGATTGCGTTGGTCCAGTTCAATGCTGGAGCGGTTTTGTTCCATCCAAGCTTCGACGTTGGTGATCACACGATCCACCATCGACAGCATTTGCTTGCGGTAGGCGCCGTCTACCTCTGCTTGAGAAACCCTGGTTCGAAGCGACTTGAGTCGATCGATGGCTTCATAAGGTTGATCATTGACCATTCGCTCAGCGTCTGCGATTTCACCGGAAACTTCCGCGAACAAACGTTGCTTCTTTTGTACGGATTCGCGGCTTTCATTCGGAACGGCACTCACGGCTTCGGGTTCCGGCCGAGATTGCAGATACAGGAGTTTGTCCTTGAGCTGTGCGCGTGTCGCAGGATCGAGTTCTGCCTGCTTTTTCCAAGCCTTGCTGAAATATCCGGAAGCGGCATCGCGATCGCCAAGGCGAAGAGATTCCACACCTCGGTCATACCATTCCTGGCCAGACAATTCGTTTTCTTGGAGCAAAGGAGAAATGGAACTGCTAGCCGGAGCGACTTTCGAAGAATCCTTGCTCGGCTGAAACACCCCGGGTTGTACGGCTGCATCCGTTGCCTTGCCGGACGCTGCGGTTCCGGAAGTTGCGGCTGCGGTGGTCACACCGCTTGGAGTGCGTAAACGCAAAGCGCGTTCAACATCCATCGCGACATCCCAGGGCTTAATCTGGCCCGGAAGGAATTGGTTGTCCGCGATTTGGAGCGATGCGGCGCGATCGATGAGCGTCTTGGCTGTCGCGACATCACCGCGTTGCAAAGCTGCTTTTGCTTGTGCCGCAAGTCCGCTTGCTTCATCGCGAGCCTGTTCGGGAGTGAGGGCGCCGCTCGCCTTCGGCGGCGTCGTTTCTCCACCACCCGTCTTCAACAATGCTGCGGCAGCACGACTGCGTTTTGAATCCTTGCCAGCTTCAGTCGTCGATGACGAATTCGCGCCTTGCGGTGCCGCAACCGGGATGCCTGTTGCTGGCACTCCAGATGTAGGTGGCAAGAACGCTGGTGGTAGTGCACTCGGACTACCCTCCTGCTGGGCGCATGCACAAGTGACGTAGCTACCGACGGCGACGAAGACGCCTGCTGGCACAACGACGGGCGCAGTCACCGCGCAAGCCGCGGTTAGAAGCCGAAACGTTCGTAAGGGATGTAAGTATTTCAACGCGACACTCCTTTATCGCTCCAGTTGTTGACTAGATGCTCGTCGTAGAGCTTATCCAATTGGAATAATCGTCTCAAAACGGTCCGGTCAAGCTTACTTTTCGGGTTAGAAAAGAGATTTTCTTGAAAAGTAAACTTGGGCAATTTCGTCAAGCTTTTCCTAGTCTTTTCAGACCAGCACATCTTGCGCAGTTTCACCGTTGCGAAGAACCCTTCGAGTCGATGCCCATGCGCTCAAGTTGAGAAGCTAACGGTACAACGTCCCTCCGATGGTTTGTATCGGACCGGGTTGACTGACGTGGATCGGGGTTCCATGTTTCTGAAATTGCTCCTGATAGAATCCTTTGCCAGTGGTGCTTGCTTGAACTTCAGTCAGGTTCGTCGTTGCTAAGTTTGTTGAGGATGGTGGGGCGAGGGATGACGAAGCGGGAACGGTGGCAGATGCCAAGGTTGCATTGGGTTGATTTGTATAACCCAAGGCCAGTGCCGTGTAGTTCGTCACCGATCCTCCACCATCGCTTACCCATTGATTCCAAGCTGTCTTTAGGTTTCCAAGCTTTGGATATCCATACGTCTGCGAGACTGCGGCCACCCAATCCTCCTCTTGCATTCCACGCTCTAAGAACTGAATGAACTTACGAGGACCACCTTGTGCTATCAAGAAGGCGGACAGACTGTATCCTTGTGCATAGAGGGGCATCATGTCGGGCGGATAATCTCGCATCGCAAATAGGCTTGCAAACGGAATCCCTCTCCCCTCGCTAAGAAAACGAACGAGCATGGTGTCGTGCTTTCGCCGCTCGCTCTCGTGCTCGACCGTTGTGCATGCCCCCTCATCGGCCCACCTTGGAACGGGTTTACCCGTGGGTGCGAAGTAGGTAGCCAGAACGGTGTGGGTCATCTCGTGCGGCAAAACGCTGTCAAGGATCCGTTCGCGAGAACCACAGAGAACCATCCGGAATTCACGAACAGCACCCGCAACCAATGTGTATTTCGTCTCGCCGCTTGCCGGCATGTTTGGAGCCGACTGGACCGTGACGGGTACTTTATCAAGCCACGGTGGCAGTTCGCGGCCAAGCCAATGTATCGCCAGATGCCTTCGATAGCTCTCGGCCATTTGACCGACTTCCTGCGCCAAACCTGGGTCGGCTGCGAAAATGCGAAAGTGCTGGGTCTCGACAACAAAACGACGAGGTGCAGTCACCTGCCCCGCAGGAATGACCTGCGCCCACGCTTGACCCATACATCCCAACAAAAACACCAACGAGTAGACGAGTGTCCGCGCTTCCATGCAAGGGATCCAAAGTTTGGAGGTTCTCGTGAATCAGGCATCTTGCCTTCCTTCACGCCACTTCGAAGGGGGCCAACGACGCACCCAAGAGCGAGGTGCGAGTCTAGGTCACGGAAGAAAACTTCCTCCAGGTCAATCTTGAGTTATTCCTCTCAAAAAAAACAAAAAAGATCGGCGTCTGCTAGCAATTACAACGTCCTATTGCACCTTTGGCCGAAAGTAAAAATGACTGGATCGATCAAGCCGAAATCGTTTGCATGGAGTACCTTCGTCGCGCGATGCTTCTGGGTCGATTTCGGGATAACCGCCTAGCCGGTGCGCTGTTGGTGGCGGTAGCGATCGGCTTTCTAGCCTATGTGGTTCGACTGAGTGACGTGACTCATGATGCATTCCATGAGATGGCGCTTGCTCGCGTGATGTACACGACCGAACAATTCCCCCGAGAAGATGTATTCGCATTCACCAAAACAGTCTCCCCAGTCGTGCATCACGAATGGGGTACAGGAGTAGTTCTGTATTGGGTTGCGGAGCGAAGTTTCCTTGGACTCGATGGAATGGCTTGGTTGCGTTTGGTGTTGATCGCCGCTTTCGTAGTCATGCTGTATCGTCTAGCTCGAAACCATGGAGCGCATCCGTATCTGATTGCCGTATGCGCGCCAGTTGTCTTTCCGTTGATTTGGGTCGGTTTCGGAAATCTGAGAGCGCAGCTTTTCACGCTCGTGTTCCTCGCAGCGCAAATGCTGATGCTGCAATCGGACATGCGCGGGAGACGATTTTGGATCGTCCCATGGTTTGCGATGTATGTCGCTTGGCTCAATATGCACGCTGGGTTTGTCGTCGGCATAGGATTTATGGCCTTCTACATCCTAGAGAGATGGCTGGGAATTTTATGCTGGGATAATCAGGGGAGTTGGGCCCCCAGGCGATGTACGTCCTATGCCGCTTGGCGGACTGCTGTTGCGCGTTACAGACATCACGGATTGGTCATGTTCCTCATGCTATGGGGGCTCGGATTCAACCCTTGGGGTTGGGAGTATGTGCCGTATTTGTGGCGAGCCATCCGGATGCCTCGTCCGACGATTGTGGAATGGCAACCTCTGTGGGCAACGTATCAGCCGGTGATTACCCTGTTGGCCTTTGCGATCAGCGTGGTCCTGATGGTGTATGTCGCTCGAACCCGGCGCTGGCCCCGTTTGACCGGATGGCTGTTCTGTGCCCTGGCGGCTTTTATGGCCCTGAAACATCTCCGGCACGGATCACTTTATGGGACCGTGTGGTTAGCTCTCATGCCCGGTTGGTTAACGCCAACGCCCTTGGGACGCATCGTCATCGCCAAGTTGCAGTCGACACGCAGAATGGCGATCGCAACCGCAATGATGGTGACCGTCGTCTGCGGTGCATTTGCATGGGTGCATACTCCTTGGCAAAGCACGGTCCCAAGTCGCGATCCCAATGCGGCCTTAGTGTATCCGGTCGATGCCTGTACCTTTATCGAACGTCAACACCTATCGGGGAATATGATCACCCCGTTCGCGAGTGGCGGCTATGTCTCTTGGCGATGTTTTCCGAATATCCGCGTCAGTATCGATGGTCGCTACGAAGTTGCTTATGCGGATGACGTTCTTCCACTGCACGATCGTTTCTATTCTGCCAACGAAGGATGGCAGGACTTGCTCGAGAGCTATCATGCGGACTTCATCCTCATGCAGCGATCCGCTCCAGTGCTCGATCGATTCATTACCTCCGAACAGAGTGCCTCATGGCGAATCGTGCATGAGGACGAAGCGTTTGTGCTGTTCGCCAAACGTCAGATTGCAGTCAGCCTGAACGAATCGCACTGAGAAGTCGCAGCGCCTGCACATGTCCGGCAACATCATGCACTCTCAGAATTTGCATGTCTTGCTGAGCCAGCCATAGCGAGACTCCGATCGTTCCGTAATCGCGAGGAACGTCCTTATTGCCAAGCGCTTTGCCGATGAAGCCTTTGCGAGAGTGGCCGATCAAGATCGGGCGACCGAGATCCAAAAAACGGTGTGAACTGCGCACCAGCTCCATGTTGTGCTCATGCGTTTTGCCGAAACCGATACCGGGGTCGAGGCAAATGCGATCGGGATCGATACCGCTAACCAGAAGATGCTGATCCCTCTGGCTGAGATAGTCGTGAATCTCTTCAACGACATCGACATAGGTTGGATTGTCTTGCATCGTCTGAGGCGTTCCCTGCCGGTGCATCGCACACACTCCCACCCTTCTCGATCGTGCGATCTCGATCATCTCAGGATCAGCCTCGAGCCCCGAAACATCGTTGATGATCTCTGCGCCCAGATCGACGGCGGCTTGCGCAACGGTGGCTTTGGTCGTGTCAATCGAGATAGGGATCGATAATCGCCCTTGCAACTTCTCGATCACGGGTACAATGCGGCGCAGTTCCTCGTCGGTATCGATACTCTGACTGTAGGGACGCGTACTCTCTCCACCGATATCGAGTATCGCCGCCCCGGCATCCTCGATCCCCAACGCTCGATCGACGGCGGTCTGCAAACTATAAAAATCCCCGCCATCGGAAAAGCTGTCCGGGGTGACGTTTAGAATCCCCATGATCGCCGGAACATTTCCGAATTCGATCTTTTTCGTCCTCAGTTGCCAACGGGTCGCACGAGGCAACGCTCTGGTTTCCGTTCGAGCCATCGAGTTCCTCGGAATCCCTCTGCCTCATGCAACCAAGGCCATGTTGCAGAAAGAAAAAGTGGGATGGAAGTGGTGTGCCTGAATGTCAAGCAAAGTTAGGCGTCGGTGGCCGATAGTCTTCCATGCGTATGGTCTGGAACCAATCGATCGTCTTTTCAAGCCCGACTCGCAACTCTGTCGATGGTTCCCATTTTAGCATCTTTCGGGCGAGGGTGATGTCCGGCTGTCGGCGAGTCGGATCGTCGGGTGGTAACGGCCGTCTTTCAATCGTCGATTTGCTTCCTGTCAACTCGAGCACTTTGCTGGCCAATTGCGCGATGGTGAACTCGTTCGGGTTGCCGATGTTGACGGGGCCGATGAAGTTGTCTTCGCAATTCATCATCCGCACGATCCCTTCGACCAAATCGTCGCGATAACAAAACGACCGGGTTTGCTCTCCTTCGCCGAAGATGGTGATCGGCTGGCCTGTGAGCGCCTGGCGGATGAAATTCGAAACCACTCGCCCGTCGAACGGATGCATGCGAGGTCCATATGTATTGAAGATGCGGACGATCCGGATGTCGACCTTGTTCATGCGGTGATAGTCCATGAACAACGTTTCGGCGACCCGTTTTCCTTCGTCATAACAGGATCGGATCCCGATCGGATTGACGTTTCCCCAATAAGATTCAGGCTGCGGGTGAACGGTCGGATCGCCGTAAATTTCGCTGGTGCTGGCAAGCAGGATCCTTGCTCCACATCGCTTCGCCATGCCGAGCATATTGACGGACCCGAGCACCGAAGTCTTGATCGTTTTGATCGGATTGAATTGGTAATGCCCGGGTGCGGCCGGACATGCCATGTGATAGATCTGATCGACTTCCAAAAAAATAGGAAGGGTGACATCGTGACGGATCAGCTCAAAGTTTGGCCGATCGAGCAAATGCGCAACGTTGAACTTCTGCGATGTAAAGAAGTTGTCGAGGCAAATAACATCGTGCCCCTCTCCCACCAATCGCTCGCACATATGCGAGCCGAGGAAACCCGCTCCGCCGGTGATGAGAATACGCTTCAATCGCTGCTTGGACATAACCCTCAACTCTCTCCGCACCAATATGCGCAACGATTCACCCCTGCGCAGAAGAGTTTGTTTCGATGGGATCGAATTCTTGGGAGAACGGTGAGGTTGAGGTCGACTAGTTCGATTGTTCCGATCTTCGTATGCATAGAACGACAGGAACGGGCCGTTGGCCTGTCGGGTCGGAGGGGCGATTGGCGGCGGATAGCGACCCGTCCTGATCTCGCAACAACATGACGGAACTCCCCCCACCATCCAGGTTCATGGCATCATCGCAACCCGCTTCCAGCATCAATTGAGCCAGTTCGTGTTCGCTAACCCCTTCGCTGTATCCTGGTTGTCGTCCATCGACAACCAGCCATGTCATGGTTGTTCCATCGGCCGACAAACCCAAAGCAGTGCGGGGGTGTCGCACGTCGCTCGGTTCAGGGAGTATCTTGCCATCGGTCAGAATGCCTCGAAATCCGGAAACCGCCCATGCCGCCTGGGTGGGGCGTTCCGCTTCCGGCCTTTCGCCAAGATTGGCAATGGATACTCTCCGATTGGAATCCATCCAACAGGTCCAAAAACCGGCTTGTATCGGGCTGACCTGTTTGTCGCTCTGATAGACCCATCCAAGGATATCGGCCTCGCCACCCACGACATAGCTCTGCTTCTTACCCGTGTTCTTGTCTGGGAACATGCCCCAAGCGCTGGTATTGATCAGAGCGATCGCCGACACCTCCTCGCCAAGTTTTTTCGGCGGGGTAAGCAATGCTTCGATCGGGCCATCACCATCGGGATCCTGTCCGGGCACAACAGCGAACTGAAGCGACTCGGCCTTGAGATCGATCGCTAGTCGATGGACTCGCAACACGCGAGGTTCACTTTTGACCTCGGCCGAGTACGTCACAGCCGAAGGCAAATCCCACTTCGCTTCCTGAGCACGCGCGTGCGTGCAGAAAGTGCCGAGAGTACCCAATAGCAGGATCGAATCGAGAATCCATATTGCTCGGAGCGATCGGAGCGATCGCGTTGCCAAACTGCGCATGACCGGACTCTTTTCAGGCTGAAACGAGGGTGCGAAATGAGAACCGATCCGAAAACCAAAAACCGCGGCTAGCGCCAAGGCGGCTAATGTTACTCGGAAAGGCTTTTCGCCAAATCCAAAGGGACTACACACGATGCATTGTAAATGCAATTACCCCGCCTGTCCTTTGGATCGCTTGCCCGCTCCGTTAATTTCCTGAGTACAATATTCGGTCGCTTAATGGAAAAACTGCACTGACTATCCTCACCCTAGCATCGGGAGCATCGATCGTGACGAAACAACGGTCAAAGCGATTTCACTCAGCGAAACGAGTGCATCTTGCAAAACAATTGTTGACTTCTTGTTTAGCCATTGCTTGGTTCGCTTCAGATGTCATGCAACGCGATTGCATGGCAGTTGATCCAGACAGAAAATCGTCCTACGCCATCAAGGACCTGGACGGTCACTTTCCGTTCGCGGTCCCTGCGACCAAGGAAGCATGGGAACAGCGAGCCGAAGAGTTGCGCATGCAGATCGAAGTCTCCTTGGGCTTGTTCCCAAAGCCTACGCTTGCTCCGATCCGGCCCGTCATTCACTCCGCTCAACTGAAGGATGGTTACACGATTGAAAAGGTTTACTTTGAGAGCCTGCCTGGTTTGTTTGTGACCGGCAGCCTCTATCGACCGCTCGAAAAGGAATCAGCGTCGAAAGATGGATCGAACATCAAGCGACCTGCAGTTCTTTGTCCGCACGGTCATTGGCCCAATGGACGTTTTTACTTCACCAGCGATGACGAGGCCAGACGCGATCTTGCAAACGGTTCCGAACGCTTTGAGTCGGCTGCCCACAGTCCACTACAAGCCCGTTGCGTTCAAATGGCACGCATGGGAATCATCGTGTTCCATTACGATATGCTCGGTTATGCAGACAGCCAACAGATCAGCATGCAACGAGTGCACGGTTTCGGTATGCATGGGCCAAACCCCGAGGTCGGCGCAGAAAAGTGGCTGCTTTACAGTCCCAAAGCCGAGGGAATGTCGCAAAACATCCTGGGGCTCCAAACGATCAACACCCTTCAATCGCTCGAGTTTCTGCTTCAGATGCCCGATGTCGATCCCGCTCGCATCTCGATTACCGGAGCGAGCGGCGGCGGGACGCAAACATTTATCGCCTCGGCGATTGAGCCACGTTTTGCTGGCGCCTATCCAGTCGTCATGGTGAGCACATCGATGCAGGGTGGTTGCACTTGCGAAAACGCGACCGGATTGCGGGTCGATACCGGAAACGTGGAGATCGCAGCGCTCACCGCTCCCCGCCCGCTCGGGGTCAATGCGGCTAACGATTGGACTCGCGATATGGCGCGCGATGGATTCCCAGAGTTGAAGCGACTCTATGGACTCTATGGTGCCGAAGACCGAGTCAATCTGCATGTGGCAACCCATTTCCCGCATAACTACAACCATGTAACGCGCGTTGTCATGTACGGGTTCATGAACAAGTTGTTCGGACTCGGTTTGCCAGAGCCGATTTTGGAGCAGGAATTCGAAGTGCTCAAGGGAGATCAGATGACCGTTTGGGATAAGGACCATCCCGCTCCCCCAGGTGGCATCGACTTTGAAGCGGATCTGCTCAAACGTTGGAGCGACGATGTTGCCAAAAAGATCGCAGCTTCGCCCGATATCCGTAGCCAAGGCTGGAAGGCCATCCTGGAACCCGCCGAGCGGATAGCCGCTTCCCTAAAGGTTGTTCGCGAAACCGAAGGTGATGCTCGATGGTCGATCGTCAATGCGGATGGCTCGAAAGTAGGTTCCGTTTTTGTCAAGCCAACTGCGGGACAGAGCATTCGCTCGATTCATGTCTTGGCCGGCCGAAAACCTGAATCGGACAGCCCACACGATGCGACCTTGATCTTGGAGGACGCTTGGGGAATCGATGTCGGAACTTCGGTGCAGTCACTTGTTAGGAACCCACGCCCCGCCCCGTGCTACACCTATGGATACAATCCGCCCTTGTTTTTGCGAAGGCTTGCCGTCCTAATCGCACTGGCTGATGCTAAACCGGAGGGAAGCGAAAAATGGGTTTGGGCCGCGAATGGCGCGGAGTCCAGCCTGGTGGCTGCAACCGATGCAATGCGACCAGATCGAATCGGCACCGCAAAACTCGATCCGCAGGGATTCGAATTCGATCGCATCGATTCGATTCGGGATGCGTATCTCTTGCCCGGCGCGGTTCGCTTCGGCGGCCTGAAGGGACTGATGGAAATTCATACGACGTCCAAGCAGTAACGCCACGTGTGGGTGCCCGCACAACGAATGTCACTGACCGGGACGATCGAGACGATTGATTCTTGCTCGTTCCAAACGATGCGACCCTCGGCAACGGTCAAGACGAAGCGGGCTTCATTGGGGAGCAACCACTCAGCGCGTTGGCTTGTCCATGCGTGAACGATCCGATTCATAGGTCCATAGGCTTTGTAACTGCTACCTAGCCTCTCCGCAGGGCGATGGATTCGGCAAGCCCAGTCCATTTGGATGCCAGCATCCCCGCCAATGGTTTCGGCTGCCAAGGACCAATGCCCCGAGCCTGACATTCCTACCCCAAGAGCCACGGTCCTCGGGGGGGATCCAACCTGCTCGAAAACCAACTGCTGAATCGGCGGATCGAGGGGCCAATCCTCGAGGCTGGTGCCGAGGACTCCGCAAAGTCCCACCGCTTCGTCCAAGGGTTCCTGACGCTGAACGACGCGGTGGGTGAATCGATCCCCTTCCCGCGAGAAGATGGCGAGAGCTCGCAAAGAGTGCAAATTCATGGGTGAACCGTTCATGCTGACGACTTTCTAGGGGAACAGGTTGCCGCGTCTCCTACTGGCTAAAACCAGCGACAAGCCTACACTATGGATTCTCAGTGAAGAACTCAATTCCATCCTCAAGGAGCAATCAATATGGCCTTTACTCTCCCCCCCTTGCCGTACGCATTCAATGCGATGGAACCACACATCGATGCACAGACCATGGAGATCCATCATGGCAAGCATCATCAAGCATACGTGACCAACCTCAACAAGGCACTCGAGGGAACCCCATTCGCGGATAAGTCGATCGAAGAAGTGATCGGCAATTTGGCTGCCATACCAGACGACAAGCGCATGGCGGTCCGCAACAATGGAGGCGGTCATTGGAACCACTCCTTCTTCTGGCAAATCATCGGATGGAATGCCGGTGGCAAACCGTCCGGAGCATTGTTGACCGATATCGAGTCCACGTTTGGAAGCTTCGATACATTCAAAGAAAAATTCGCAGCTGCAGGTACTGGTCGCTTCGGATCCGGTTGGGCTTGGCTGGTTCTCAGCGGAGGCAAGCTGGAGATCGGCTCTACTCCGAACCAAGATAGTCCGCTGATGGGTAAGGGAGTTGCAGGCATCGAGGGAACTCCGATCCTTGGATTGGACGTATGGGAGCACGCGTACTATTTGAAGTATCAAAACCGCCGCCCCGACTACATCGCTGCATTCTGGAATGTTGTCAATTGGAATGAAGTGGGCAAGCGATACGATGCAGCCAAGAAGGGTTGATCACTGACAATAGCTGATCACTGACTAAAGTAAGACCAAGTGCGTTATCGGCGATCAAAGAGATAACGCACTCAAAAGGTAGTTCGCCACTTAGGCAGTTCGCGTCTCAGTTAGAAGGGTAGATGATGGCTGGAGCGAGTTTCTTCGCGTTGCTGGACGATATTGCCTCCCTTCTTGATGACGTGGCGTCGATGAGCAAAGTCGCACTGCACAAGACTGCAGGAGTGCTTGGCGACGATTTAGCGCTCAACGCCAAACAGGTGACGGGCTTCAACGCTGACCGCGAGCTTCCGGTCATTTGGCGAATTGCTGTCGGCTCGGCAGTCAACAAATTGATCCTGATTCCCTCTGCTTTGCTCCTAAGCACCGCGATGCCGTTCCTCATTCTGCCGTTCCTGATGTTCGGCGGACTCTACCTGTGCTACGAAGGGGTCGAAAAGATCCTGCACGCCTGGCTGCATCCCGAGGATCACACGCAGGAGGATCGGCGCAAGGCGATTAAAGACCCCGAGGTCAATATGGTGGATTTCGAGAAGTCCCGCATCAATGCTGCCATCCGGACCGACTTTATTTTGTCTGCAGAGATCATTGTCATCTCCTTGGAAGTCATTCGAGAGGAATCGTTTTTAGTCCGTTTGGGCGTCTTGAGCGCCGTCGGCGTCATCATGACATTGGGCGTTTACGGATTAGTGGCCGGAATAGTCAAACTTGATGATCTCGGCTTGCATTGGGCAGGACGAACCGGAACCGGTTTCTTCGACCGGATGCTCCGATCGTGCGGTTCGGGACTCCTATTCCTATCACCGTGGCTGCTTCGATTCCTTTCGGTAGCGGGGACTGCTGCGATGTTCTTGGTGGGCGGCGGGATCGTTACCCACAACATCGACTGGTTTCACCATCAGAGCGAGCATG
>CAYXFO010000085.1:0-12924 GCA_964464255.1 uncultured Pirellula sp. | reverse complement strand
GCTTACTGCTCGTCAGGCGTTTCTCGACGCGGATGGGCCGAGTGCCATACATGGCGAAACCAAGCCGGGATCTGAAAGGTATTGGGATCCGTCGTGACCGGCTTTCTGACCGGTGGTTTGGCAATCGGTGTCACCGACATCCGCAATTGGCCATAGCAATGATTGAACTCGCGGATGAAGACCTCTTCGTCTTCAGGCATAACGATCCCGCCGACAACGCGATTGCCTTGTCGGACGACCCCCGTCGGTGTTCCGCGGTTGCTACCTGAGGACATGGACCGATTCCCTTCTGAGATACGTTGTAGCAGACCCTCGGACGATTGCGACTGCCTGCTGCAGTTTTTCCATGCAGAATGGAGAAGTTCGATCCGAGTTGCTGCACACCGCTCCCCGCACACCTACCCAGGCGGCTCCGAGTTCCGTTCCCAATGCCAATTGCTCCAATCGCAACGCACCTGCGATGGCGACCTCCAATCCCATCGACCTTGCATGTACCAAGTGTTCCTTCAACGATTCCAAGGGGATATGCTTCATCAATCCCCGTCCGTCCTTGATTGCGGTATCGATCAAGACATTGCGCAAGCCGAGATCGCTCGCGGCCGAGAGCACCGATTCCCAGGTTGGGGCATCGCACTCCAAGTAATCGGCGTAATGGACGAGAATCCCTTGGTTTGGATGAGCCAAAACAGTCAGGATACTCGACAATCGTTCTCGCCAGGAATTGTCCTTGCCGCAACCAGCAAGAGCCCATTTGATATACCCATTGGCCCCTAGGATCCTGCAGAAATCGGTATCCGCGTGAGTATCCCATGCCTTTAGCTCACCGCCAGCAATGCTCCAGTATCGATCGGGGGCTTGCTGCATGCAGGTTGCGAAGTCCGTGGCAATGTCCAGGTCCGGTCTGCCGAGAGGCCCAGCTGTAGGATTTTTTAGGTCGATCCAATCGACCCCTGCACCAACGGCCATTTCCCACTCGTCCCGAAGTGCAGCGCTTGCCAAAAGGCCGCATCGAGGAAATTGATCGCATGGGCCCGGCGCGTCGTTGTCGCTTGCAGGCTTAGCGGTTAAAACTTCGGCTTTCGAACTTTGAGTCACGATCTTGTGTCAGACGGGTTTTGGGGTTGGCCACCGAATTCCTTTATATCAGAACGCAGTCCGCTCTCCAGCAATTCTGCGAGGATCTCGCCCGAGAGTCGTTGATTTCCTTCGACACCGAGTTTGTCTCCGAGGACTCGTACCGTCCACTCCTGTGCTTGATCCAGGTCGCCACCGAAAACCAGATTGCGATCATCGATCCTTTGGATTGCGAGGACTTGTCTCCGTTTTGGGATCTGTTGATCGATCCGAATCGGACGGTGGTTGTCCATGCAGGGCGTGAGGAAATCCTGTTTTGTTATCGGGCTACCGGACAACTGATTCCGAACCTTTTCGATATTCAAATCGCGGCGGGATTCTTGGGTTATGAGTATCCTGCATCGTACGCCAAAATGGTTCAACGCGTGGTCGGTCGGACTTTGGACAAAGAAGAAACCCGCTCCGATTGGCGTCGACGGCCACTCTCCCGACAGCAATTAGAGTACGCGGCCCAAGATGTGCGCGACTTGGTTCGCATCCATGACAATCTAACTGAGCGATTGCACAAGCATGGTCGACTGCCATGGCTGATGGAGGAGACACAACGAAAACAAGAGGAACTCTCCGACTTCGAATCGAGCGAGAACTGGCACCGCCTGAGCGGTGTCTCATCCCTGTCGGGCAAATCGCTCAGCATCGCTAGAGCGCTTTGGAATTGGCGGGATGCGCGGGCCAAGCAACGAAATATTCCGGCTCGAAAAATCCTTCGCGACGATCTGATGATCGAACTCGCTCGACGAGGTACCGCCGATCCACGCCGAGTCGCCTCGTTGCGTGGAATGGAGTATCGAAACACAAAGCAACTCATCCCCGAACTTGCGGAGATCATCGAAGAGGCAGCATCGCAACCCCCACCGAGTTGGCCGACAAAACATCGATACGGAAAAGGGCAGCCAGCGAGCATGCTGACGCAGTTCCTGTCGGCAGCCATGGCTTTTATCTGCCACCACAAACACATTGCGCCGATGCTGGTGGCTACCTCCGAAGACTTGCGAGATTTTGTTCTCTACCGGTTGGATCGAGATGCGGACCAAACCCATCCACCCGCTCTCTTGCGAGGTTGGCGAGCGGAGATCGTGGGCCGAGATTTAGATGACTTGCTCGAGGGGAATATCGGTATCGTGCTAGAGAATCCGCATAGCGAGATCCCGATCAAATTCTTTCGCCCATCGTAGCGGTCAGCAAGAACCGATTCGCTCTTGGCAAACGCAAGTACGCCGCTTGCAATCTCAATCCGTCGTCGCAAACCTTTCTTGCAACGACAGAACTCCCATCTCTTTCTCCCGTGCGACCATCATCGCTTCCACCGCGATCTTGCCTGCCGAGAGGGTTGTGATGCACGGGACGCCGAACTGCACTGCTGCCGCGCGGATGCGTCCCTCGTCGGTTCTGGCTCCCTTGCCACTGGGAGTGTTGATGATCAACGATACCTCGTCGTTCTTTAGATAGTCGATCAAGTTGGGATGGCCTTCCGCGAGTTTCTTGACTCGCACTACCGGAATGCCTGCTCGCTCGATTTGCAAGGCAGTACCGGTTGTTGCCAAGAGCTTGTAGCCAGCTTCGTGGAGTTGACGAGCTAACTTGTCGATCCCGGCACGTTGCCTGGATGCGATGCTCAAGAAGACGTTGCCGGACTTGGGGAGTACCGTGCCGGCTGCAACCTGGCTCTTGTTGAATGCGATAGCGAAATCGTCGCTGATCCCCATGACTTCGCCGGTCGAACGCATTTCGGGGCCGAGCACGATGTCGACGCCCGCGAACTTGCGAAATGGAAAGACCGCTTCTTTCACCGAGATGCTGCGGGGGATCGGTTCTCCGGTGATCCCCATATCCTTCAGCTTTAGCCCCACCATGACTTTAGCAGCGATGTTGGCTACTGGAACGCCTGTCGCTTTCGCTACGAAGGGAACGGTGCGGCTAGCCCGCGGATTGACTTCGAGCACATACACGACGTTTCGTCCGTCGTCCTCGAGTTTGACCGCGAACTGGACATTCATCAAGCCGACTACCTTCAATCGCTTCGCCATAGCGTTGGTAGCTTTCCGAATCTCATCGATCACTTCTGGAGTCAACGAAAAGGGTGGTATCACGCACGCTGAATCGCCTGAGTGGACACCCGCCTCTTCGATATGTTCCATGATCCCCATGATGACGACATCTTCGCCATCCGAGACTGCATCGACATCGACTTCGGTCGCATCTTCCAAGAATCGATCGATCAAGACCGGTTGTCCCTGAGCAACGACAAAGGCCTCCGCGACAAATCGTTCGAATTGGGAATGGTCATAGCAAATCTCCATCGCACGTCCCCCGAGCACAAAGCTGGGGCGAACCAAGCATGGGTAACCGATCTTTTGGACTTCCTCCCGAGCCTGAGCCATGTTGCGAGCGATACCATTGGCAGGTTGTCTGAGATTCAAATCCTGAATCAGTTTTTGAAACTTCTCGCGATCCTCGGCATCCTCGATCGTTTCGACACTCGTTCCGATGATTGGCACACCGGAATTGGCGAGGGCACGGGCCAAGTTCAGCGGTGTCTGGCCTCCGAACTGAACAATCACACCATCGGGCTGCATCCGATCGTAGATATTGAGAACGTCTTCGGCTGTGAGAGGCTCAAAGAACAGTAGGTCGCTCGTGTCGTAATCGGTGCTGACCGTTTCGGGGTTGCTGTTGACCATGATCGACTCAATGCCGATCTCGCGCAGGGCGTAGCTGGCATGGCAGCAACAGTAGTCGAACTCGATTCCTTGTCCGATACGATTCGGCCCACCGCCGAGGATCATCACCCGCTTCTTGCCCTGAGCCTTGAGAGGTGTTTCATCTTCGCTCTCGTAAGTGCTGTAGTAATACGGGGTGTAGGCCTCAAACTCTGCGGCGCAGGTGTCGACCGATTTGAATGTCGCAATGACGCCTCGATGCTTTCGCCATTCTCGAATCTCATCGTCATCACTGGCCAGCAACGTCGCAAGCTGTCGATCGGAAAAACCAAACTGCTTGGCCTGTCGCATGGTTGCGGTATCGATTTTGTCCAGCGAACCGAACTGTTGCAGATGCTGTTCCATCTCGACCAGTTCACGCAGTTGATCCAGAAACCACGGATCGATACTGGTGATGGAATAGATTTCGTCATTGCTCATGCCGTGGAGCATGGCATACCGCAAGAACCAAACGCGATCGGCGTTGGGACGAGACAACTTGCTCCGTATTTCCTCTTCATCGGGACGGCGCTCGGTATGCCACAGATCCTTGGTATCCGATCCAAATCCAAACGCGCCTACCTCTAAGCCCCGAAGAGCCTTTTGGAAAGATTCTTTGAACGTACGACCGATGGCCATCGTTTCGCCAACACTTTTCATCTGCGTAGTCAACGTCGAGTCGGCCTCGGGGAACTTCTCGAATGCAAAACGCGGAATCTTGGTGACTACATAGTCGATGGTAGGTTCGAAGCAGGCTTGTGTTTTGCGAGTGATATCGTTCTGCAATTCCCAAAGTCGGAATCCTACCGCAAGTTTGGCGGCAATCTTGGCGATCGGGAAGCCGGTTGCCTTGCTCGCCAACGCGCTGGAGCGGCTGACCCGCGGATTCATCTCGATGACGATCATGCGGCCCGTGTCGGGATGGACGGCAAACTGGATGTTGGAACCGCCGGTCTCGACACCGATCTCGCGGATGATCGCGAGACTCGCATCTCGCATCCGCTGATACTCCTTATCGGTCAGCGTCTGCGCTGGCGCGACCGTGATCGAATCGCCGGTATGGACCCCCATCGGATCAAAATTTTCAATCGAGCAGATGATGACGACGTTGTCGTCCTTGTCCCGCATCACCTCCATTTCGTACTCTTTCCAACCGAGGATCGATTCCTCGATAAGCACTTCGGAGATTGGCGAGAGAGTCAGCCCGTTTTGCACCAGCGAATCGAATTCGTCCCTGTTGTAAGCGATGGCAGATCCGCTTCCCCCCATCGTGAAGCTGGGTCGCACAACGCATGGCAAACCGACTTCGGCGAGTACCTTGCGAGCTCCGTCGATCGTATGAACAACATCGCCTCGGCAAACCTCCATGCCGATTTTCTCCATGGCGACCTTGAACGCATCGCGAGCCTCGGCTTTATGGATGACCTCTGGCTTGGCCCCGATCATCTCACAGTTGAATTTCTCGAGGACTCCGTGCTTCGCGAGATCCATCGCGATGTTCAGGGCGGTTTGGCCACCGAGCGTGGGCAGGATCGCGTCGGGGCGTTCCCGCTCGATGACTTTCGCCACGATCTCCCATGTCAACGGCTCGATGTATGTCCGGGCTGCCACAGCCGGATCGGTCATGATGGTGGCAGGATTGCTGTTGACCAGCACCACCTCATAGCCTTCCTCACGCAAGGCTTTGCAGGCTTGCGTTCCGGAATAATCAAATTCGCATGCTTGCCCAATAACGATCGGGCCGGAACCAATTAAGAGGATCTTGTGGATATCGTCTCGACGGGGCACTTCGTTTCCTATCGTCGGCGGAACAACGGACCTGCGTATCTCGCTCCTTCACCGAGTTCTTCCTCGATGCGGAGCAGTTGATTGTATTTAGCCATGCGGTCGGATCGGGATGCCGACCCGGTTTTGATTTGGCCAGTCGACATAGCAACCGCCAGATCGGCGATGGTCGCATCCTCGGTCTCACCACTGCGGTGGCTCGAGATGCTGGTGTATCCATTTCGATGAGCAAGTTGGATCGCTTCGATCGTTTCGGTGAGCGTACCGATCTGGTTGACTTTGATCAAAATACTATTGGCGATTCCCGAGTCGATGCCGCGTTGGAGTCGGTCGGTGTTGGTGACGAACAGATCGTCGCCGACCAATTGCACCTTGCCGCCAACACGCTGTGTCAGTTTCTTCCACGAATCCCAATCGTCTTCCGAGCAACCATCCTCGATGGAACAGATCGGGTAATTGTTGACCCAATCGGCCAGGAAATCGACCATCTCGTCTCCAGAGAGTTGTTTCCCGTCGATGGTGTACTTCTTGGTCTTCTCGTCATAAAACTCGGTCGCCGCGACATCGAGTGCAATGAAGATCTGCTTGCCAGGCTCGTACCCCGCACGCCGAATCGCTTCCATGATCAAGTCGAGGGCTTCGCGGTTACTCTTCAGGTCGGGAGCAAAGCCTCCTTCGTCACCAACGGCGGTGTTGAGCTTCTTCTCTGACAATACCTTTTTCAGATTATGGAAGATCTCCGTTCCGGCCCGCAGCCCCTCGGTGAATGTTTCAAAACCAAGAGGCATGACCATGAATTCCTGGACATCGACAGAGTTGTCGGCATGCTGTCCACCGTTGACGATATTCAACATCGGGGCCGGAAGGATGTGGGCACCTGCACCGCCCAAGTATCGATACAGCGGCTGATTGGTGAACTGAGCCGCGGCCTTCGCAGTTGCCAGCGAAACGCCCAAGATTGCGTTGGCCCCCAGGTTCTTCTTGTTGGGGGTCCCATCCAATTCGCACATGGTTCGGTCGATCGCCCGTTGATCCAAGGCATCGGCACCGATCAGTGCATCGGTGATCTTGGTGTTGATGTTCTCTACCGCCCCGAGGACACCCTTGCCCATGTATTTCGATTTGTCGCCGTCCCTTAGCTCCCATGCTTCGTGAGCACCGGTGCTGGCACCGCTGGGCACGGCAGCGCGGCCATGAGATCCATCCACCAGTCGCACTTCCACTTCGACAGTAGGATTGCCTCGGGAATCAAAGATTTGCCGCCCTTGGATGTGTTCGATCAAGCTCATGACTTTTGCTCGATTGGAGTAAGAATGGTTTTCGATGTGCAGATCGGGCAGAATTCTGTACGATATTTCGCAAGTTGGCTAGAAGGTCGCCAAAAAACAATGTTCCGACAGGGAAATCCCACGTGTTTACAGGATTAGTCGAAGGGATGGTCACGCTCGTCGAACGCTTGGGGATCGGAGCGGGAGAGCGACTGGTCTTCGATTTGGGACCTTTGGTCGAAGGAGTGATGATCGGGGATAGTATCTGCCTTTCGGGTTGTTGTCTTACCGTTGTCGCGATCCGAGACTCTCACTGCAGCTTTGAACTCGGTTCCGAAACCCTTTCGCGAACTCGGTTTGGGGATCTCTCGATCGGCGGTCAGGTCAACTGCGAACGATCCCTCAAGGCTGGCGATCGTTTGGGGGGGCATTTTGTCACCGGCCATATCGATGCTGTCGGGGAAGTCATCGAACGAAAAGAGGAAGGGGATTGGCGATTCCTTCATTTTCGCGGTCCACTCCACCTCATGCGGCACATGGCCAGCAAGGGGTCTGTCGCTGTCGACGGCGTCAGCTTGACGATTGTCGATGCCGACGACTCCCACTTTAGCGTCGCTCTCATCCCACATACGCTCGCGGTCACGACGCTCGGAACCCTCCAGACGGGGAGCCGTGTTCACTTGGAGAGCGATATCCTGGCAAAATACGTTGCTAGACAGCTAGAAGCCAAGGCTTGAAGGTTGCGGACATCGACCGTGTCGACGTATGCTATGGAACCGTTGAATCCTCATCCTGCGTTTCACCTGCCAAGGGTGAAATGAGAACTGATTAGCCATGTCGAAAAACACCAAGGTTTCGGTCGCCGAGGCCGAGTCGGAAAAGTTTCACTTCGCCTATCGATTTCCACTCAAATTCGGAGGTCGCGTCGTCAATGATGTGACGGTCTTCCGGGCCGCCATCACCCTGGAAGATAAGGCTAGAAAGAAGACTGCGCATGGCCTCGGCGAAATGACGATGGGGACTGCGTGGGCGTGGCCGAGCACGAATCTGACGCCCGAACAAGTCCTTCGAACCGTCGTGGCCTTGGCCGAACGGATCACTGCCGCCGCAACGCAATTGGAAGCCGCCCCGCATCCGCTTCATCTTTCCGCCGAACTGAAAGTAGTCGCGAAGAAACTCGCTTCGGAACTCGAAGCGGCAATGAAGTTGACCGAGCCGATTCCGGATTTGGCCATCGCACTCGCACTCTCGCCCGTCGATATCGCGCTCCACGATGCTTTCGGCCGTTTGAACGATCGAAATGCGTTCGACTGCTTGACTCCCGAAATGATCCACGGAGACCTCTCGACATGGCTCGGGCCGGAATTCGTTGGAAAGCATTTCGCCGATGTCGTGTCGGAACGGGCCAAGCCAACGCTGGAACTGTACCATTTGGTCGGCTCCCTCGATCCGCTGAGCATGGATGATCTCAACCGAAAGATTGGTGATGGCCTCCCCGAAACCCTCGAAGAGTGGATTCGTCAGCAACAATTGACTCACCTGAAGATCAAGTTGACCGGCAAAGATCTCGATGCAGACGTTGGCCGCGTGGTCGAGATCGACCGCATCGCGACAAGGACTGCACCCGGCAAAACGTTTTCCTACTCGCTCGATTTCAATGAAGCCTGCGAAAACGAAGACTACGTGATCGATTTCATCGAGCGACTCGATCGGCTATGCCGCGAAGCGATCGCGAAACTGCACTACATCGAACAACCGATGCTCCGCGATTTGAGACAGCGCAAGGAAGTCACCATGCATCGTGTCAGCCGCCTCAAGCCTGTCGTGATCGACGAATCACTGACCGACTTGGACATGCTGAAATTTGCGAAACAACAAGGCTATTCGGGAATCGCTCTCAAGGCATGCAAGGGAATCAGTGACTCACTGTTGTTTTCTGCGGCTGCCAAGCAATACGGCATGAAGATCTATGTCCAGGACTTGACCTGCGTCGGAGGCTCCTTCATGGCGTCGGCTGCCATGGCTTCGCGAATCGCTGGTGTCACTGCCGTCGAAGGGAACGGCCGACAATATTGCCCCGCAGGCAACAAGGATTGGGAATCCCTCTATCGACCGATGTTTAAGATTCTCGGTGGTGTCGTACCCACCGAACTGCTCGCAGGACGCGGCCTTGGTTTCTCCTGGCCAAGAAACATCCTGACGAAGAAGTATGCAGATATGGCGGCTCCCTTGACGCCATGACCCAACAAGCGGCTGTGACCTCGACAATACACGGCCTGGTCCTGCAACCCGATTGGTTAGTCCCTATCGATTCCTCTGCGATACACGAGGGCTATTTAGTAGCCTCGGCAGGAACCATTGAATATCTCGGTGCCGAACTCCCGGAACGCTTTCACGCATTGCCCCGCATCCGTCTCGAAAAGACGGCGATTCTCCCCGGCTGGATCAATAGCCATTGTCACCTCGAGTTCAGCGATTTAGCAGAACCGATTCCTGCCCTTGGCTCCTTCGATAGTTGGCTGTCGCGATTGATCCAACAGCGAACCGCAATCCTGTCTCAATCGGCCGAACAGCGGTTGGAGCAACGTCGGCATGCGATTCGCAAAGGGCTCATCGAATCCTGGAAGCACGGTGTGCGATGGATTGTCGATAATGTCACGGCCCCCTGGCATCCTGCTTGGATCTCGAGTCTTCAATCCGAAATGCGCAGCGAGCTATCGCACCTCGCAGCTTCAGTTCTCGTCCCCGATGATCTCATATCGGTGCAACCGTGCTTCGAACTGATCGATGTCCGAGAAGAGCGTTGGCAGCAGACAAGCACGTTTGCTTTCGAACAAACAGATGCGCCGAAGTTTCAGGGTGTGTATTCACCGGGATTGGCACCGCATGCACCCTACACGGCATCGACGCATGTAACTCGTTGCGCTGCGGATTGGTCACGTCAGCACCGTGGGTTGATCTCCATGCATCTTGCGGAAAGTTCCGAGGAACTGCAGTGGCTCGACCAACGGACCGGATCCCTCGGCGCATGGATGGAAACAAAGATCGATGCACACCATCGCTCGAACATAGGAACGATCGATGAGCATTTGAGCTTCCTCGCATCCGCTTGGCGATCTCTGGTTGTTCATGCCAATTTTCTTGCGACGCATCAGATCGATTGGCTGAGCGAACATGGTGGACGGATGGCGGTGGTTTACTGCCCGAGAACTCATGCCTGGTTCCATCACCCGCCTTATCCCTTGAATACCTTGAAATCGCGGGGAGTCCCTGTTTTGTTGGGAACCGACTCACGAGCATCGAATCCAGACCTAAACATCTGGGAGGAGGTCAAGAAGATCGCGAGCCTAAGGGTTGCGTGCGAACCATCGGACCTAGCGAGGATGATTACTTCGGATGCTTCCCGTTTCCTGGATATCCCGAGGAATATCGGGCGAATGGAATTGGGAGGCGCCACGCAGTTGACCGCAGTGCGTTGGGATCGATCCGATGGAGAGGATTTTCGGGCCGAGCATGAGTTATGGCGATGGATGGTGCAGCACGGCCATCCCTATCCGCTCGAGATGGATGACCGGTTTGCACTCGATGCTCATCGGAATTAACGATTCGAATGGTTAGTCATGTTTGCCTTTGATGTGTCGCATGGCTCGATAAATCATCAGCACGATGCCGCTGGCGAAGATTCCAAAGAGCATACCGGCAAACGCTCCCGCGAGTGCACCCGCATACCAAGGCAATTTCCACTGCCCATTGAGAGCGACAACGATCGCGCCGATGGTTGCTGCAATCAAGATGGATGCGGTCACAAAGATGGCCTGGAACTTGTTGTCGCTCCACCGGACGTTGACACCTGTCACGGTATCGGTGACGACGTTGTAGGTAGCTTGACCAGACGATATGGGTTGCTGTGGCTCGGGTTCGCTGCTGCTTGAAGACCGAGGTGGTTGGAATGGGTTGTCAGACATTTCAGACTCCATGGCTATTCGTACGATACCCGTCGTTTGTAAACCGAGGTGCGTCAGCACAGGGCGGAAACTCGTTGCGTCGGCGAAAACGAATCATTTGGATGATCGAAAGGCAAGCCGTACGCTGTCGTCCTTGAGTACCAGAAACGCCCAGATACCAAAGGGAATACCGACAACGCAGCAGGGGCCGAGCATCGGTATCATCGCAACGATCGCCGCTGCTTTCGCTGTACCATAATTCCTCAGTTTCAGCATTTGAATCGATCCATACAGAATGAAGACGGAAGCGACCAACAATACGATGCCCCATACGGTGCGAACCGCAAGGATTGTTTCCTGCGAAATGGGGCGTGCATCCCGTGCTTCCAGTTCCTCGATAGCGCCACTTGTGTACAGGATGAGGTCACCGACAAGACCTGCTGTCCCGAAGGCAATTGCGAGCGAGGAAACGATGATCAGTGCGATCGCTGGCGTGCGTACCTTGCTGTTATGATTCGAAACCGGGACATCTTGACTGATCTGCCAGTCGGATTGGTTCATTTTCTTGCCTAAAAGATTCGAAAGGGAACATGCGAGAGAAAGTTGCCGGCGACACGCATCGTGCGATATCGACGTTTCATTCGGTGGCTAGCACATATGGAAAGTTGCAACGGCCACCAGGATTACAACGGATTGTACGGTGTAGCGGAACTCTCCGCGAGTTCTGCTGTGAGTCGATGGAGTCGTGAACTTACTAAGGAACTCTCAGCTTTTTTTGGGAGGTTTTCCCTTGGGTTTGTCGTTTGCATTGGATGGGGACTTGGGTTTCCATCGCCCTGCTTTGCGCAGCGCATCGGTCAGGACCATTTCGATCTGAGCATTCATGCTTCGAAATTCGTCTTCGGACCAATGGCGAAGGGCGTCCATCATCTCGGGGCTGAGTCGAAGCAGGAACGAATCGCGTTGTGACACGTTGGCGGCCCTTTGCTTTAATGGTAGATCGAACCGGCGTTGACGACCGGTTGAGCATGGCGATCGCTGCACAACACGACCAGCAAGTTTGAAACCATCGCGGCTCTTCGTTCATCGTCGAGTTCGACGATCTTATCGCGGCTCAGGTGTTCGAGGGCTGCCTGGACCATGCCGACCGCACCTTCGACGATCTTCGCTCGTGCGGCAACGACTGCATGCGCTTGCTGTCGCTGGAGCATGGCTGCCGCAATCTCGGGGGCGTACGCGAGGTGGCTGATGCGTGCCTCGATCACTTCGACTCCCGCCTTCTCGAGCCGTTCCTGGATATCTTTCTTGAGTTGCTCGCTGACTTCCTCCGTGGAGCTTCGGAGTGACATTTCGTGATCTTCGCTGTCATAGGGATGACGCGTTGCTAAATTGCGCAGGGCCGCTTCGCTTTGCACGGCAACGAAATCCTCGTAATCGTCCACCTCGAACATCGCTTCGGCGGTGTTGACTACCTTCCAGACCACGACTGCGGAGATTTCGATCGGGTTGCCATCGCGATCGTTGACCTTCGAGGGTCTGCCATGGGTGCGTGACTTGTGCTGGATGACAACACCCGCCTCATTCTTTTTCTCCGCTACATTCGAGGATCCGGTCTCGAAGTTTCGAACTCGCAGCGAGATCTTCTTCTTGCTGTAGAACGGATTCACCCAGTAGAACCCGGACTGGCTGACCGTCCCGACATATTCTCCAAATAGCAGCAACACTCGAGCGTCGTTGGGTTGCACGGCCAGAAAACCGAACAGTCCCAGAAAGCCCGCCACCGCAGCCAACGCGCTGGCGGCCATACCACCCAGTCGCACAACGGCGGCATCCGGCATTCCACTGGCAAGGACCACAAACAGGATCGGCCCTCCAAATAATGCGATCAGACAAAGGAGCAACATCCCCCATCCCTTCATGGGAACCAACGATTTCTCAGCGACATGCGAATGATTCATCCCTACAACCCCTTCTCAAAAACAGTTTCCGAAAGCCACTATCCCGGCCGTATTATATCAAAGTGATATCACTTTGATAGGCTCGAGTAACTACTTTGGCTGGAAAAGACGCCGCACAGGGCGCGGAAGCGGAATT
>CAYXFO010000084.1:0-12984 GCA_964464255.1 uncultured Pirellula sp. | reverse complement strand
CGGCTCTATTGCCTATTTACTAGACGGTCGCTCATCCCCAACCCTTCTCCCCCGCAGGGGAGAAGGGAGCAAGAAGGTTGCGTTGGGCTTCACGATCAGCGTCAAATGAGCGTTCATCAGCGGTTCGATCCCACCCCCTAACAAAAAAATTTTCTGTCCCAACATTTTTTTGCCCTCCATCTTTTGCCAGACTGTTTTACCTGTACGACCGACTGGGAAGTCCGTCGTACAAAAATATTTCAATGGTCGCGTCGCACTCCCTTTCTTCGATATCTTTCTGCCCGACCATTCCCCTGTCCTAATCGGATTGCCATCACTCTTCGCTTGCGAACAACTGAGACAATCTCTCGACATGCCACAATCGAAACGGGACTGCAGTCTCCGCTGGTGGAGGATCGGGAACCAACGACTGCGAAATCGCCTGCATCAATTCCTCGATGCCAGCCCCACTCATAGCACTGACTGAATAAGCAATCGAAGGTAACTCCGATTGCGAAGATGGAACATTGCTCCGATCCGACTTGGTCTGAACCAACAAACACTTGCTTGCATGGGCTCGCCAGATGGATTGATGCTCCTGCGTCCAACCTTCTTCCGGATCGATCAGCAGCAACAGCCGATCTGCCGACGCAACCGCCCGAATCGCTCGCTCGATCCCGAGGCTTTCGACGTGGTGCTCAGACTCTCGAACACCCGCACTATCGATCAATGTCACCGGCCAGCCGTCGATGCTGGTCGATTCGGCTAGAAGATCGCGCGTTGTCCCTGCCTCGGCATGAACGACTGCTCGCGTGTAGCCAAGAAGCCGATTCAGCAAACTGCTTTTTCCCACGTTGGGTGGACCGCATAACACCACGCGCCATGGATGAATCAAATGCAGTCCGACATCCGACCATCGCAGTGCATCACTTGCGATCCTACGAGCTTCGGCGATTTGTCCTAGCTTCACATGCCCGTCGATTTCGGTCCATAAGTTGTCGAGTGCACAGCGAACTTGATCCATCAAGATGCTGGCTGTGCGAACCGTGGTGGCGTGAAGGATATCCTCCGTCGCTTCAGCCGCTATGCGATGGATTGCTTCGCGATGTATCCACTCTTGGCGTGAGACTTCCACGGCACCATCATCGATTAGGGTAAGGAGGATACTCCAGGCAGCGGCTTGTCCGCCGTGGCATTGCAATTCAAGAGCCTCCGGTCCCCGTTGCACAACGACGATTGACTCCCCAGCTGCTGAGCTGTCGTTCGCGGTGGAACGAAACACGCCGTAGCGAATGCGGTTGATTTGCCAGTCAGGCGTGCCTTGCATGGGTGACCATCGATGTTGCACCATTTCCAACGCCTTGGGGCCTCGGATCTCGATCACTGCGATCGCTGAAGGCGACGACGAGGTCAGTCGAGTTACCGTGGTGCGCCCGACGGTCATAGGCTCGCGGCCTCCGACCGTTTCAGCAATACAATCGCATGCCCCGCGATGATTTGTTGCTCGTCGGTTGCGATTCGAAGAACTTCAAACGAACTCGACAACGTATTCAATCGTGTCTCTCCTCGCTGGTTCGCTTGTTCGTCGATCGCACCTCCAAGCCACTGAAGCCGGGCAACAACCCTTCGTCGAACAACGTCACTGTTCTCACCGATCCCTGCAGTGAATACCAAACAATCGAGTCCGCCGATCGCGGTCGCTGCTGCAGCGACTTCTTTGGCGATCGAGCGGCAAAACATCTCGATCGCAAGGGCGCAGCGAGGATCCTCATCAGCTCGTTCAACAAGTGCACGCATATCGCTCGTTCCATTCGATAAAGCCGCGAGCCCCGATTCCTTGGTGAGGATCTTCTCGATCTGCTGCGCGTTCATTCCTTCTCGCATCCAGTGGATAGCAACACCGACATCAATACGTCCGCACCGAGTGCCCATGATCAAGCCGTCGATCGGGGTTAGCCCCATCGTGGTATAGCGACTGATGCAACGGTCCAGCCCGCACAAACTCGCGCCATTCCCGAGATGGCATACAATCGTTTTGCCGCGGGCTGCTCGCTCCGAAATTCCGTGCAACTGCGATGCGATCGATTCGTAAGAAAGGCCGTGAAACCCATATCGCCGAATGCCCGTTTGAATGTATCGGTCGGGGATCGCGAATCGCTGTTCCACCTCGGGGAGAGTTGCATGGAACGCAGTATCAAAACACGCGATCCGCGGAGTGCTCGGCAAGAGGGAGCCCACCGTCCGGATCGCGGAAAGGGCCGGAGGTTGATGCAGAGGTGCCAGCGGAATCGTCCGCTCAAGCGTCTCGATCACCGAGTCGGTTACAATGACCGGAGCGGTCAGATCGTTGCCCCCATGGACGATTCGAAACGCGACGGCATTCCACGAAGCATCGTTTAGCAATTTGCCAATCGTGGACGGGTAATCCGCTTCACCGCATTCGATAGTCCCTTGGCTCATGCAGTGCAACCCTTGGTAGCTGGCATGCTTGAGTGTCGAGGAACCTGCATTCAAAACGAGAATGAGGGGATCGCGATCGGGTGCCATTATTTCAAGCCGCGACGAATCAACAATGCATCGACCGTCGGCTTTTGACCTCGGAAGTCGATGTACTGCTGCATCACATCGCGGGAATCTCCGCGCGACAAGATCGCCTTTCGGAAATCCTCACCGTTGGACTGTTTCAATCCTCCCCGTTCTCTCCACGCCGCGAAAGCATCTGCGGCAAGGACTTCGCTCCAAAGGTATGCGTAGTAGCCTGCCGAGTAACCGCCGGACCAAACGTGGGCGAAGTAGGAGGAGCGATACCGTGGAGGGACCGGGGCAAAATCGACACCGAACCGTTTGAGCAACTCCTTCTCAAACGATTCCACATCCGATGGGACTTGCTCTTCGGTCAACGAGTGCCACCCCAAATCGACCAGGGCTGCTGCCATGTATTCCAGGGTCTCATATCCCTTGTTGAATCTGCTGGCCGCGATCGCTTTGGCCAGAAGATCCTTGGGAATCGTTTCGCCCGTTTGATAATGCCGAGCGTAATGCGCCAGGATCTCCGGGTCGATCGCCCAGTCTTCATGGACCGTCGAGGGGAACTCGACATAATCGCGAGGAACATTCGTACCCGACAAGAGGGGGTATTCGACCGAAGAAAACAGTCCATGCACTCCGTGACCGAGTTCATGGAACATGGTTGTCACTTCATCGAGCGAGAGCAACGTCGGCGTGCCCGGTGCTGGCTGAGGGATGTTCATGCAGTTAACGACCACAGGTTGATGTTCTCGCAACCGTGATTGCGACACGAAGGCATCCATCCATGCACCACCTCGTTTGTTTTCGCGATGATAGTAATCCGCGTAGAACAAACCGATCGTCTTGCCACCTGCGTCGATCACATCGAACACGCGTACTGTGGGATGCCAAACGGGGAGATCTTTGCGTTCGCGAAATGAGATCCCGTAGAGTTTTCCATATGCATAGAAGACTCCGTTTTGAAGAACGCTTTCCATTTCGAAGTACGGTTTGACGGCGCTTTCATCGACGCTGTAGTCACGGGCTCGCACACGCTCGGCATAGTATTCCCAATCCCAGGGTTCTACCGGACCATCGATTCCATCGGCACGCATCGCCTCGAGGATTTTTTCCGACTCGATACGAGCCTTGGCCATGACGCCGGGAACCAAGTCCTTCAGCATCTTGAAAGCGGCTTCGGGATTTTCCGCCATTTGGTTTTCAAGGGTGTAGGCAGCATGATTGGCGTAGCCGAGTAACTTGGCTCGTTCGGCCCGCAGTTTCGCGAGCTTGAGAACGATCGGACGATTATCGATGCCGCCTGCTTCGCCAATCGCTCGGTTAGCTGATGCCAGCCAAACCGCTTTGCGTGTGTCGCGATTCTTCAGGCTCGTCAGTACCGGTTGCCGCGTCGTGTTCTGCATCGACAGAAGGTACTTCCCTTCCTGACCGCGGGCGGTAGCTCCTTGCTTGGCCGACGAAAGATCCGAGGAACTCAATCCGTCGAGTTTCGAGACATCGTCGATCAGGAGCGAGCGTTCCTTGGTCACCGCCAAGAGATTGTTCTGAAACTGCGTGGTGAGGGTCGAAAGTTCCTCGTTGATGGCACGAATACGGGCTTGTTGATCGGCAGTCAGTCGGGCGCCTGCCCTCACAAAATTCTCGTAGTACTTCTCCACCAATCGTCTTTGTTCCTCGGACCAGCTCGCTTTTTCGCGTCCTTTCCATAGTGTTTCGACGCGTTGAAAAAGCTTGGCATTCAAATAGATGTTGTCTGAGTGAGAAGCCAGCTTGGGAGCGATCTCCTCCTCCAGTTTTTGCAATGAATCGTTGGTATGAGCAGAGGATAGATGGAAGAAGACCGGAGCCACGCGATCGAGGATGTCTCCGGATCTTTCCATAGCGATGAGGGTGTTTTCCAATGTCGGAGCAGCGGATTGGTTGGCGATCTCCTCCATCTGAGCGAGTTGTTGCCGCATCCCTTCTTCGAAGGCTGGCATGAAGTGCTCGACGTTGACTGCTGCGAAATCGGGAGCGTGGAATGGAAGGGGACTAGCGGCAAAAAACGGGTTGGTATCATCCATGGAAATGCTAACGGGTGAGCGAACAGGTTCTGAGGCAACAGCCCATTGGCTATTGCACGGAAAAACGACGGCCAGTGCCAAGCCTCGCCCCAGGAGCGAAAGCCAATTCGATCGCACAGTCACATTCAATCTCCTTCCCAGTTGGAGGTGTCGTCGGCTGCCGCACGCGTGCATAAGGCCGCCATAACGTTCAGTGAAATAGATTGATTCATAAAGGTGACATGGCCATCTGCGAAAAGGGCATGCATGCCGCCCGCGTGAAAGGAATAGGGTTCGTTATCGTTTCGAGCATTGATCGCAACGGTGCAACCGTTGGCAGGTCGACATCCTTCGCGGCTGCCATCCGAACTCGACCCATCCAAGCTGAAAGCCCCTTCGCTGTCGATCCAACCGATCCCTTGATCGTTGCTGAGCGTTGGACGAAGTAGGCCGATCCGATAAACACTCGGACGTCCCGCAGCTTCAACGACCATGATGGTTTGCGAAGTGCCATCGATAATGGAACTATGACGATTTGAGGAATTGCGATGCATGACCGAAAACCGATTGCTCGCATCATAGCGTATCGGATCGATCGAGTTGGGCTGGACCCCTTGGATCGCTTCGTAATCGGTTCGTGCGAGCGGTAAAGAAAACGTGAGTGCGGGCCGGGGTGGTTTCGCGATCGCTTGCAAAACCGGTACCTGGGACGGTGTACTCGGGCACAGAAAGATCGAGATCGGAATGCTTGCGACCGCGAGATTGGTACCCTGCCACCAGTGTTGCTGGATATCGTACAACGTTCGGATGTTCGATTGCTCCAAATGGGGCAGGATCACTGTCCGCCAGCTCATGTACGTTCCGTGCGGGTTGCCCGGTCCTTTCTGAGTCCAACCCGAGGCGGGGAAGACTCGATGCGCGGACTCGAAGTTCAATACCGCCAGTCCTACCTGACGTTGATTGCTTTGGCACTGGGCACGCCGAGCCGCCTCGCGAGCAGCCGAAACAGCCGGAAGCAGAATTCCCACCAAGATTCCGATGATGGCGATCACCACCAGCAATTCCACTAGGGTGAATGCCGAGCGGCGATCGATGCTCTGGCAAGGAGATAACGCTTTAATCATTGTTTTTGGCATCTTTTTCATGCAAATTGCGAAGTCTGGAAGCCATGGCTCATCTCGAAGCGAGGATTTCAGTTTGCTTCAAGTCTCAGATATTGGCAACCGGATGCCAGGAGGTAGACACCAGAAAAAAACCAAGGATACAGAGGAACATCGTCGGGAACGCTTGAAAGGGTTCGCAGGTGCAACAACAATGCATCAGAACCTTATGGATCCTCGGACGGCGATTGCTGTCCCGCTAACGCAGAACTTTCATCTTGATGGGTCGAAAGCAACAATATGAATCTCCAGTATCTTTACTTGGCTCAACATCGTATCTCTGGCAATATCTGCTTCTGTCGTCAGATAGATTCGGGAATTCTAGCTACCGTTCTGGTTGTAGTATTTGCCGCAGTGGGTCACGCCTACCAAGAGTCGGCACCACAGACTCCCGCTGTAACCCCTGCTCAACCCCCTGCTGAGCCAACGGCCGAGCAACCCTCTGCAGAAAAACCTAGTCAGCCTTCATTGGACCCTGCTCTGATCGAATGGAGTCGACGCCGGATACAGCGAGCCGACAAGGACAAGAACAATGTCCTCACTCCAGACGAATTCAACGAATCGACTGCTCCGTTCGCGAACATCGATACCGACGGAAACGGCCAAATCAGCGTGGAGGAATACGCAAGCTTCCGATCGAAGCGATCAAAGCAGGAACCTGCTGCAAAGTCGGAAGAAAAGTCTGAGCCACCTAGCGAGTCCAAAGCTTCCGAACAAGTCGATGCACCGAAGTCGGACAAGCCGGCAATGCCCGCAGGCCAGGAGCCAACGGCTGCGGCACCCCCAGCGACTCCAGTTCCGGCTGATAAACCAACACCTTCGACCGCGCCCGCAGCACCGACCTCCGATGAACGGCTCGATAAGATTGAAAAGCAATTGCAGGAAATCGCCAAAGCGCTTCAAGGTATCAAGGCTGCTACACAGCCCATGCAACCGACTGCCCCGGATAAGAGTGGGGCTAACAGCGGCGAGGCTAAGCCAGCTGGATGGTCCGGCGAGATTCCTACATCCTGGACCAAGGGGATCCGATGGCGTGGGATTGGACCTGCGAATATGGGTGGACGTATTGTCGATCTTGCAGTCAATGAATCCGACCCAAATACCTTTTGGGCAGCCACTGCATCGGGAGGATTGATCAAGACCACCAACGCGGGCGTCTCATTCACCCACCAATTCGATCGCGAAGCCACCGTATCGATTGGAGCCGTAGCAGTCTCTAAGAGCAATCCAGATATCCTTTGGGTCGGCACCGGCGAGAACAACCCACGCAACTCGGTCAGCTATGGCGATGGTGTCTACAAGTCAGTCGACGGTGGCAAGACATGGATGAATATGGGGCTCAAGAAGACATTCCAAATAGGTGAAATCGTCATTCACCCAACCAATCCTGACATTGTTTATGTCGGTGCCTTGGGCCGACTGTACGGCAGCAACGAAGAGCGAGGAGTTTACAAGACAACCGATGGCGGAAAAACTTGGGAACGAGCTTTCTACATCGATGAACGGACCGGTATCATCGAGATGCAGATGCACCCAAGCGATCCTGAGACATTGATCGTCACAGCATGGGAACGACTGCGAGATGGGTTTGATAGTTGGCCCGGCAGCGAAATCCCGCTCCCTGAGGGGTATGGCGGCTATGACCCGATTCGCAAATGGGGGCCCGGGAGCGGTCTGTACAAGACCACCGATGGTGGTAAAACATGGCGCAAACTGACCAAAGGCCTACCCACCAGCCAGATGGGTCGGATCGGCATCGACTGGTATCGCAAGGATCCGAACGTTGTCTTTGCCGTTGTCGATTGCGAGAACATCGGAAAGGGGCCGGCACCTCTCAACGTTCTCTGGGGAGCCGTCGGCGAAAACCGCGATGGGAAGGCGGTTGTCACTCAGGTCTATCCCAAGAGCCCAGCCGCCAAGGGTGGTCTTCTGGTCGGCGATGTCATCGAAGCCATGGGCGATAAGACTGTTACCGACTTCGACCAGATACTCGACGAACTCCGCACCAAGAAAGGGAACGACAAGCTTGAGTTGAAGATCGCGAGGGGGGAAGAGAAGCGTACGATCGAATTCACTCTCTTGTCTCGTTCGGGTGGCGCGCAGCGGACCGGGGTATGGCTCGGCGCATTCGGTCAAGATGACGAAGGGGGCGTCAAAGTTGTCCAAGCGGTTCCCGAGGGACCGGCAGGCAAAGCAGGGTTGCAAGCTGACGACATCATCGTCGAGTTCGACGGTGCCAAGGCAGAATCCTGGGAGTCGGTCACAGAGAAGTCCACGGCCAAGAACGCTGGCGATAAGGTCAAGGTCAAGTTCCTTAGAGCGGGTGAGACTAAGGAAATCGAAGTTGTCATGGAGGAACGACCGGCAGCAGGTGGTTTTGGAGGTGGCGCCGGTGGCGGCGGTGGACGAGGCGGTGCAAGTGCGCAGCAATCCCCCACCTACATCGGCATCACCGGTCAAAACGCACCCGGAGGTGGAGCCTCGATCACCGAGGTCACGGAGAATGGTCCTGCGGAGAAAGCGGGGGTTATGAAAGGAGACATTGTCAAAGAGATCCAGGGCAAGGAAGTTCCGGACTATCGAGCCGCACTCGCAATGCTGCGGGATATGAAGGCTGGCGAGAAAGTCAGATTGAAGGTGGCTCGCGCAACGGAAATGAAAGAGATCGACCTAGTAGTTGAAAATCGGCCGCTACCTCCTCGGCCCTACACCGCATCGCTTGGCGGACAGGCTCAGAATATTCAAGATCTACAGGGAGCCAAGGGTTATGAGTACGGTGGCATTTACAAGTCGACCGATGGCGGCGAGAGTTGGACTCGCATCAACAGTTTGCATTCCCGCCCGATGTACTTCAGCGTTATTCGCGTCGATCCGAGCGACGATCAAAAGCTCTATCTGCTCGGTGTGTCGCAGTACAAATCGAGCGATGGCGGCGTAACGTTCGATGCGAACCTCGGTCGCAGCGTTCATGCTGACGGACACGCGTTGTGGATCAACCCTCGCGATGGACGGCACATGATTATCGGTGTGGATGGGGGAGTCTACACCACCTACGATCGCGGAAACCGCTGGGACCATCTCAATACATTGGCCTTGGGCCAGTTCTATCACGTCGCGATTGCTCCCAAGTATCCGTACTACGTTTATGGTGGTCTGCAAGACAACGGCACCTGGGGTGGACCGTCCCTGTCACTCAGCGGCAGTGGGCCGGTCAATGAGGATTGGCTCAGTGTCGGCGGCGGCGATGGGTTCATGTGCCGAGTCGATCCGAATGACCCAGACCTCGTTTACTGGACCAGCCAAGATGGGAACATGGGGCGACGCCACATGAAGACCGGCGAACGAGCATCGATCCGAGCCCAGGCACCGGAAGGCGAGCCATCGTATCGCTTCAACTGGAATACCCCTTTCATTCTTTCGAACGCCAACTCTCGAATCTTCTACGCCGCAGGGAACTACGTATTTCGATCGCTCGATCGCGGCAGCAATCTTGAGAAGATTTCTCCCGAGATCACTTTGACCAAACGGGGTTCAGCAACGGCACTCTCCGAATCGCCACGCAATGCCAATGTGCTCTACGCAGGCACCGATGACGGAGCGTTGTGGGTGACTCGCGATGGTGGCAAGGAGTGGACCGAGATAGGTCGCAATCTGAACTTGTCCGCTCCACGCTGGGTTTCGACGATCGAAGCATCGCGATTCGCAGATGGACGAGTTTATGTTTGTCTCGATGGCCATCGCTCCAACGATGATGATCCCTATGTCTTTATGTCCGAAGACTACGGCAAGACTTGGAAGTCGATTCGATCGAATCTACCGTGGGGGTCGACTCGATGCTTGCGTGAAAGCCCGTTCAATGAGAACGTTCTGCTCGTTGGTACCGAATTCGCAGTCTATGCGAGCGCTAACCGAGGTGATTACTGGAACAAACTCAACACGAATCTGCCAACGGTGGCGGTGTTTGATTTCGCATTCCATCCCAACAACGGCGAAGTCGTCGCTGCGACCCATGGTCGAAGTCTATGGATTGCAGACATCACTCCGGTGCATCAACTCGCGGCAACACAACTGACCGAGTCGCCGTATCTGTACAAGCCGACGACCGCTATCCGATGGAAACGGGAAGCATCGCGAGGTACAACCAATCGACGGTATATCGGTGAGAACCCACCCGCGGGTGCGAGCTTGTTCTATTCGCTACCCAAGAAAGCCGAACAGGTCAGCATAAAGATTCAGGATGTTAACGGAACAGTCCTGCGGGAATTGCGAGGCAACGTCGATGCGGGATTGCACCGAGTTGGATGGGACTTCATCGCAACCGCACCACCACCCAATCGCGGTGGCGGACCTCGCGCGGGTGGCCAAAGAGACCGTCCAGCAGGTGACCGTCCGGCTCGGGAGGGGGCCGGTGGCGAAGGATCGGCGGGAGAGACCGGCCAAGCATCTTCGAGCGAAAGCGGTTCCGGTTCCTCGGAGTCGAGCGGTGAAGGAAGCGGTGGCGAAGCGGCCGCGCGTCGGCCACGAGGCGGCGGCATCTTCGGTGGCGGTGGAACCGGCGGCCCTGGAGCAGGTGGCGGCCCTGGAGCAGGTGGCGGCCCTGGAGCAGGTGGCGGCCCTGGAGCCGGTGGCGGCTTTGGAGCCGGTGGCGGCTTTGGCCGAGCCCGCGCGGTCTCCTCGGGCACTTACCGCGTTACCCTCACCGTCGATGGGAAAGAGTATTCGCAGGAACTGCGAGTCATCTCCGACCCCAATCTGACGATTCAAAGCGAACTGACTGGCGGTGAAGACGCCTACGATGTTTGGACCGGAGAATCGGAAGTCGAAGAAGAGGAAGATAACGAAGAAGCAGTCGGTGCCGGTTCGATCATCGATTCCGATGGTTGAGCGATCGGTCGGTTACCACCCTGAAAACTGCGACTCGACGAAACTGGGTGCGGGAGAGTCTAATAGGGAGGATGTTCTAATAGCTGGAAGTCCTTTTTATCAGCCATGTCTCCTCTGGGCGATAGCCCGGTAATCGTATGACGTTTGAAAACCCAATCGAAACTCCTGTCGAGTCGGCTGTTGCCGACGCAACTGGGCAGCACCATTATCTGCTCGATTGGAGTGAGCCGCAGTTGATCGATTGGTTGATGGAACGCGGGTGGCCCAAGTTCCGAGCTCGTCAGATCCTGACATGGATCTATCAGAAGCGAGCCGAATCGTTTGACGCGATGACCGATTTGCCGAAGGGACTTCGAGCTCAGTTGGCAGAGTCGTTCGAAATCTTTCGTTCGGTGACTGCGGCCCATCAAAAGTCAGTGGATGGAACCGAGAAGCTTCTTTTGCAGTTGGCTGATGGTGGAAGGATCGAATGCGTGCTGTTGCGAGACGGCCCGCGACGATCGATTTGTGTATCGAGCCAAGTCGGCTGCGCTATGGGTTGCGTCTTCTGCGCGAGCGGTCTCGATGGGGTAGAACGCAACTTGTCGCGAGGAGAGATACTCGAGCAGATGCTCAAACTGCAGCGGTTGCTCGAACCGGATGATCGGCTGAGCCACATCGTGATGATGGGTATGGGAGAGCCGCTGGCGAATTTGCCCCGTGTTCTCGGTGCGCTCGGGGTTGCGAAAGATAGCCACTACGGTTTGGGAATCAGCCCTCGACGTATCACCATCAGTACCGTGGGACTTCCCACAGCAATCGACAAGCTTGCGGAGTCGGATTCCCCTTATCAGCTTGCGATCAGTTTGCACGCCCCCAACGATGAGCTTCGCAATCGGCTTGTGCCGGTCAATAAGAACATTGGCATCGAGTCGATCATGCAAGCCGCCGATCGGTACTTTCAACGCACAGGGCGGCGATTGACATTTGAATATGTTCTGCTTGGCGGCTTGAATGATTCAGTGGCATGTGCGAGGGAATTGGTATCACTCTTGCGAGGCCGGACAGCGATGCTCAACGTCATTCCGTATAACCCTGTCCCAGGGTTGCCTTACGAGACTCCTGCGCCCGACGCAATTCATCTCTTTCGCAAGACTCTGATCGATGGTGGAATCAATGCGATGTTCCGTCAACGCAAAGGAGATGAGATTCAAGCGGCATGTGGACAACTGCGCCGATTGCGGGAACGGGAACCGCAAGTGGTCGGTATCTCGCGTACCTCGAGCGAGTGACCAGCAGCCGACTCAATCCCTTCAGAGTCGCCTGCGAGCATCGCGATCTATTTCGCCAGCTTGAGTATTTGTTTCTCTGCCCAGGGCTTGAGTTTCTCGCGAAAGATTTTGGCATTGTGGCGAATATCGGTCGGCAGGGATTTCGGATAGATAAGAAAGTTTTCGATGTCGACGTCGGGTAATGCATCGCGAACCAGAGCGAGCCATTCGGATCGATTGCTTTCCAAGTTTCTTTCGACGTCTTTGCGTTTCGCGGCCCAGGGTTCAATGATGATGCAAGGGCGTTGATCAGGAGCGGTCCCGATCGGAACGAGCGCTGATCGGAAGACGTTTGGATGGGTATTGATGACCGCTTCCACGGGCTCGGTGAAAAGCGTTTGGTTTCGCATGGTGACTCGATGACCTTTGCGACCGCAATACCAGAACCTGCCTTGAGTATCGAGATAGCCTACGTCTCCCATGCGGTGCCAGATCGTTGTCTCTCCATTCGTATCATCGGTTTGTGCGACTTTATGAATTGCGTTTTGGTCAGTTCGCGTAACGTAGGTCTGCGTGATAGGCGGTCCTGAGACCATGAGTTCACCGATTTCCCCTTGGGCGACTTCGCGGGCTTGGCTCAGTGTCGGTATCGGATCGTCGGTGATTGCGATCACTTTCCAGTGGATACCCGAGAAGGGTTTCCCTACACAGGTGCCAGCTCCCTTTTCCGTTTTGAAACGGGTTGCCTGCAGCACCTCGCGCGATTCGATGGAGGCGACTGGAAGAGCTTCCGTGGCGCCGTATGGGGTGTACATCATGCCATCGGGATGCATCGCACTGCGGATTTGCTCCAGTACCCGTGCTGGCACTGGGGCTCCTGCCGATAGGACCAGTCGCAACGACTCCATCCGTCTTCCAGAAGCTTTGCAGTACTCGCCTATACGCGTCCACAGGGCGGGCGAGCCGAAGGACTGATCGATCTCCCATTGCTCAATCGCATCGAGCAGTCGCTTCGGAATCACCGAGGCGGGACGTGTTGGATCCATGTCCGGCAGGATGGTCGATGTCCCCATCACGGCATTGAAGAGTCCGAACAATGGAAAGCCGCTCAGGTCCTTGCGACCGGGTGCAATGCCATAG
>CAYXFO010000083.1:0-12999 GCA_964464255.1 uncultured Pirellula sp. | reverse complement strand
TCTGGCCGCCGGTGGGGTTCAAGACTTTCCCAACCAGAACTCCCCCATCGCGAAGTTCGATGACGTCGGCCAAAGCTTCGCTTTCCGCGGCAATCGCGATAGCGAATAGCAACACCCCTTTGATACACTTTGAGATCACTTGAGAACGGAATGAAAGTGGAAAGCGACGAGATGATAGGTTTTGCGACATGATTCGTGCGCCAGAGTTTCCTCGATTTCTTACATGGTTTAGTATAAGACCTGAGCGTTGACAAAGCGACGGGGAATTCGATTGAAACCAACGGAAAGCCAACTCTGCGATTCAGTAAAACACGATATGGCGGTGTTCTTCAAGCGTTATCGGATGCGAGTCGATTTACCTTGCCGAATCTCCGAGCGGTCGGCAAGAGACGACATATCCTTCGTGCCCTGGCATCCAAAGCTTCTGGGAATGCACGCTTTGGCGAAATGGGAAAGCTTTCGAAATGAGATGGACGGAAGCGTCTTTCCCTGCTTGGCAGACCGCGAAGGATGCCGCCAATTGATGCGTGACATCGCAGGAAAAAACTCTTTTGTTCCGGAATCAACGTGGCTGGCGATCGAGAGGGCGGGCACACCTTGGGAGGCTCCGCTGGGGACCATCCAGGGACTCCGTCACGGGCCTGTGCATGGGGCGATCCAAAATATTGCCGTCGTACCCATCGCCCGCGGTCGCGGGGTGGGCCGTGAATTGATTCGAAAGGCCTTGCTCGGATTTCACGCCGCAGGCTGCCGCTATGTGACCCTCGAAGTCACCGTCCATAACCTTCGAGCAATCGAACTGTACCGATCCGTGGGTTTCCATCGTATTGAAACCGTCTTCAAATACGGACTGGTCAGCTTTCCGAAAGCGAACTGAGTTGCAAACGGTACCTCACCGATCCAGCTACTATCCGAGGATCTCTCGCTTGCGATCGATATAGTCCCACAAAACGAATCGATCGAGATCCTTACCCGCCGTGAAGAAGACTCGCCCCTTGGTCTGTTCCGCCATGCGATACGCGAACCGGATATCCTCCTCCGACTGCGACCAGCTCGGGACCAAGAAAATGTTGATCGTGATCCCATCCTTGGCGCACAGAATCGCTTCGCGCATCGTCTGCTGTTCGGTGCGAGGATCGGGCGGATAGAGGAGGAACAGCGTCTCTTCCTCGAAGTGAGCCGTCGGCAACCCATCGGTGATGAGCACGATTTGTTTGTTGAGAGTGTCGGCGGTAGCAAGGTTTTGCCTGGCTAACCTCAACGCATGTTGGATGTTGGTGAAGTGGGGAGGGATATCCGACTCGCTGATGTTGTCGCGACTCATGTCGGCTTTGAGCCGAACGACCGGTTGATGGATCGTCACCGGCTTGGGCATCAAATCGACAACCTCGCCGGGGCGTCTCAGTTTCGCGAACGTGAACATTTCAATAAATCGCAGGAAGTCGCCGGGATATTCGCTCGTGATCAGTCCCTGCAGGGCGAGAGCCATCCGCTTGACGTTGACGTACTGACCGTCATATCGCATCGATCCACTCATATCCATGACGACGATTGTCGCGCACTTGGGTGAGTTTCGCGTCTTAAAAACCTCGAGGTCGTCGCTCGAGAGACGCACAGGCCGCTCATCGGGTCGTCGAAGCATGGCGTTGATAACCGATTGAACCACATCCACGTTGGCGATCGAGTCCCCGAATTCGTAGGCCTTGGTACTCGGCAATTCCACGCTCCCATCCCCCATGATGCGACCCGCGTGTCGACCGCTCCGAGAAGCTTGAAGATTCGAGAAGATCCGTTCCAGCAGCTGTGCTTGGAATGTCTTGTAGGCTTTCGGAGTCAATCGAAAACCACCTGATTCGTTTCGCTCCAATCCCTGTCGCTCGGCCATTTCCCGAACCATGTTGTTGATCTGCTGCCGAATCTCTTCGAGGTTATTGAGATCCTGAGTCGGTGCGAATTCCGCCAACGCTTCCATGTCGATCAGCGCGATCTGTGCGGTCTTGGCTGCCTCCTCGAGTTGCTTGAGCAACTCATCGATTTTCTCCAACTCTTTTTTGACCTCGATCGCATCCGGTATGTCGATACGCTGTCGGCCTGTGAAGGTGTACTTGCTGAGCAATTCGTCGATTTGGTACTTGTCCCCTAATGTCTCCATCGAATGCAGGATATCGCTAGCCAAGTCGGGATTGGTTCGATCGGTTTGATACCAAAGCTGCTCGAGAAGATAGATTTGCTGCTGCCGCACCGCTCGATCGAAGAGCCCCTTGAGCTTGGCAGGAGGCCGAACGCGCCGCGATTGCTTGTCGTATCGATCCTGAGCTTTTTTATCTAGACCATCGACTTGATAGGTCTCGAGGATCTTCCGCTTGCGTTCTTCGAGCATGGCTCGCAACGCGTCGATGCTAGGGCCGAAGCCTGCAATCTGGCTGGGGTCCAAATGAACCGCACGGGCCAATTCCTCTTCGGTCAGTTCCCGGTAACTGCCATATGCGAGCGCATGCTCGAAAGCGTTGGAAACCAAATCCGGGGGTTCGGACAGTGGGCTCGGGAACTCGGCCGGATTGTACTTTTGATAGACATGGACCACGCCACCGACATCGTTTCGCTTGTTCATGACCGCATCGCCCCAGGCTTGTGGATCGTCGCTTGTGGATCGTCTCGCTTCCCCATCAGTGTAGGGTCAACGTCCAGAGTTGTTGCCATTTCGGCGTTTGATTTCGCGAATAAGCATGAAACAGACATTCCTGTCCATCGTGCAAAAAATGGATTGCTCCCCAAGGGATCTCGAGAATCCCTCGCAAATCCGGACTCCATCGCACTTCGCGAGACGCCAAGTCGAGAATTCCAATTCGGCCATCCGACACCAAGGAGATTCGAGTCCCGCTCCGGTCGAGGGCGAGCGGACTGTCGATCGAAGTTGCCAAGTGAGTCAAATACTCGATCCGACCCGATCCGATGTCGACCTCCACAACCTGCACTACTCCCGCGTCATCGCGCATGAGACAATAGACCGCGTGACCATCAGGTGAAGCTAGCAGCCACGATCGAGGGGCGCTGATTCCGGGAAAGAGGCGGTTCTCCGATCGTGTCACTCGCTCGGTCGTCACAAACGCAGGACGCTCCAAACGACCATCGGAGTCGCTAGTGCTCAGCCCCGATAGCAAACTAGGATGATTCGGCCAACGCGAGACAAAGATTTCGTCGACGGCTTCACCCCGATCGCTCCTTACTCGTCCAATGAACGCGATCGCATGACTGCCTTGTCCCAGGAAACACTCTTCGCGGGCCGATTCGATCGCATCGGAACCGGGTGCTGGGTAGGTATCCACCTTCGCGATTATCATCGCATGAGCATTGCCGGAAAAATTCTCGCCGCGATCTCCTTCGCCGCTGGTCGAGGCGACCTCGACTCGCATGTCGCACCACATCACTCCCACCGTCCGCAAGTCGGCAGGCCCATTTCCTGATTGGTGTTGTTGTTCGACCCAGGCATCGTTGTAGGTGAAGCTGATCGCACGCCCATCGACAGACCAACTGTGCGCATGCGTTCCGCCTCGCAAGGCACCGCAGGGAGGTGCTAGAGCGAGGCATCTGGCTTCCGCATGCTCGATCCACGTTGGCGATGGATGTCGCACATCGAGGATTGCCCCAAATCTGCGAGTTGCGCGGTAAGGATAATCGGGACCGCAGTGGGGCAGCCCGTGTATGAAAATCAACCGTTCGCGCTGCGGATGGCAAGCCACCGCGCCGACCCCAGGACCAAACGGATTGGGATCAACAACACGATAGATCCAATCAACCTTGCCACTTTGCAAATCGAGCCGGCCGATGCGATCGGTAGAAATGATCTCGGCATCCGCATTCCGAGAATCGAAATAAGCGAATCGTCCGGTCGGCGACAGGACCTGGCGATGATTCAGCGTATGGCCGATCGGATCGAAAGTGCGTTGTCGCAGGCGATGGGAAGGGGACTCAATCCACTCGCTCATACCAGGAACAACATGGCGATGTGAACATAGATCAGGATCCCGAGCAGATCGCTAAGTCCCGCAACAAACTGATTGCTCATCAAAGCAGGGTCCAATCCAAAGCGTTTGAAGATCAACGGGAGCATGCTTCCCATACAGGTCCCACAAATCACAACGCAGAGAATCGTCACTGGAATCACGAGTGCATCGATCGGTGTGGGCGCTAGCAACAGCGCGCATAGATAACCAAAGATACCCATCGCACCCCCGAGCACTAACCCCATCACCAATTCACGCTTCACAATCTTGGACCAGTCCGATAGATCGATGTCCTTGGTCGCAAGTGCCGAGATAATCAACGTGGACGATTGACTTCCGGAGTTTCCTCCGCAACTGATCACGAGCGGGATAAACAGCACGAGCCAATCGAACAGCTCCAACTCGGTCTGGTAATTGCGCAATGCGAAAGCGGTTGATAGGGCAGCCACGAACAGGATGATCAGCCAAATCCCGCGCTTCCATGAGAGGATCATCAAAGGGGTGCGCAGGTACGAGTCGGTCAACGGATCCACGGCCGCGATCTTTTCCATTTCCTCGGCCGCCTCCTCGCGCACCACGTCGATCACGTCGTCGTGTGTAATGATCCCCATCATGTGGTTGTTGTCGTCCACCACCGGGATGGCCATGATGTTGTAGAAGGCTACCTTTTGAGCGACCACACCTTGGTCATCGTGCACATTGACCGCGACCACGTCCCCTTTCATCAAATCGGCAAGCCGAGTTTCCGGTCGCCCGATCGAAGAGATCAGCGTTCGGCCACTGACGACCCCTCGCAAGTGATTGGTGTCGTCGACCACATAGATGTAGTAGATCGTTTCCAGCCTCTCGGCCTGGCGACTCAGTTCGTCGAGCGCCTGCCGGACCGTGAGTGTCTCGGACAAGCATGCGACCTCGGTGGTCATCAACGACCCGGCAGTACCCTCTTCAAAGTTCTGCAGACGGCGGATATCTCTGCGGTCGGGGGCTGGCACCAAGGCCAGAATCTCTTCGACGCGCTTTTCCGGAAGCTCCTTGAGCAAGTCGACGGCGTCGTCGGCTGGCAATTGCGTGACGAGCACGGCCACTTGCTTCTCATCGTGGGTGGCCAGCAGCTCGATCTTGCGATCCCAATCGAAGTACTGAAAGATGTCGGCTTGCACCGTTGGCTGCGCATGCTGGAGCACATGCCAAGTTTCATCGTTGTCCAATCCCTCCATGAACTCGGCGGTTCGGGCCGGGTGGAGTGCGACGCAGAACTCTCGGAGTTCGTCCGTGCGATTCTCCGACAGCATCTCGCGCAGTTCAGGAAGGAAAAGGGTATTGATCATCGACCGCCCGATTTATTAACAAGTAGTTGCACCGAAGTTAGGTCGGCCGATTCGCGGCACGTGCGATCCGCAGCGTACGCTCACGCCGCAGCTTACACTGTCGTCGTTCAGCTTGGGATCGACAGATGGAAGTCGCCGGTTAAGTCGCGCCACACCGAGTGAATGTGATTGGCTCGAGTACCCTCGGGGTCGGTTTGGAAGTTGCACAGTTCGGCGATGAAGCTGGGGCCATGCAGGCGGATGAAATGTTGTTCGCCCGGCGCGGTCCCCCCGGCCCAACCGAAATAGATCTTTTCGGTTCCATCGCGTTTGACCAGTTGCCATCGCTCCTTGGCCACAGCGGCGGGCATCGTCGAGAAATAGGCATCGATGATAGCGGAGAGCTTTTGTTTTTGTCCGTCGTTCATCTCGCTCGAAGGGAGTCCGACTTGGGTCGCCGGTACCGGTTGCGGTTGGCCGGGCCACTGAATATCCTCCGGACAATCCTCGGAGAAAATCGCGAGGCTTCGTTGAGTGGGTGCCAGCGATTGAAGCAACTCGTAGGACGCACCCTCTTCGGGCAGGAGCAAGCGTTTGCCTTTGGCGAAGGGTAGCTTGCTGTCGGTGCTCAACGGATCGGGCGTTTCGAAATCGCGGCGGAGGGTTGCTGGGTTGACTCCGAAGAATTGAGGTGTCGAATCCACCACTCGGTCACCCTCGAAAGTCAGGTTGATCGACAAGTGATGCCCTTCGACACTCACACCCCACAGCTCTTTCGGATCGGGGTTGCCGTAGACCGCGAAGTAGAACTTCTGGTAATCGCGGCGTTTGGCGTGCGCGGGGCCTTCGAGTTCGAGCAGGATCGCTTCGTAGGCCATGATGTCTACCGCGCGGCGAAACCCATCTTCGCTCAACATGCTCGCCATCATGCCGAAGGCTGCCTCGCGCTGAGCCGGATTCATCTCGCGAAGCGGAAGCCCCTTGCGTGTCTCCATCGGGATAAAGTGCCACTGGGGACGACGAGCATCGACGTAGGGAATACGGGCTGCAGCGGTTTGATCTTTTCCGAGCAACGACAGAAAGCCGAGCGCGGTTTCGCGTGCGCTCAGTGCCGGATGAACGGAAGCGAGCGCGGTGCGGCTGAGACCCGCGATCAAGGAACCGGCCATGCAGGAGGCCGCCGATCGGATCAGAAAATCGCGGCGCGACGAATTGGAAAGAGATGATGGGTGGGACATGGTCGTTCCATGATTGAGGGTGCGGGGGGAGTCACAACAGGCTTCTATCGACGTCTTCCATTATGGCCTAGAACCCGTCTCGAACAAAAGCCCTGCATATCGAGATCGAGTTGCGTTCCCAGTTGGACTATTGCGGAAGGGACTATTGCGGAAGGGACTATTGCGGAAGGGACTATTGCAAAAAGGAGTAATCGTCACCAGATCGCATCCACCGTTGCGATCACCACCATCGCGGCTCCGATGACGAGCTTTGCCGACGTTCCCAAGAGCCTCCCGATCATGGCGCCCGTCCCGACGTGGGCCCCTTCGGCCGCCGTTTTCCCCTTCCAAATCTCACCCAGCCAAGCTCCGGCAAAGGCCCCGCCTGCACCTCCGAGAAGGGCTCCAATCACCGGACCTAGGATCGGAATCGGAACGCCGATTACCGCGCCGGTCAGACTTCCCACGGCTGTGCCGACCACCGCCAAGGCCATCCCACGGCGGCTTCCCCCACGCTTTCCTGCGAAGGCGGCTCCGGCGATGAACTCAAGCACTTCACCCACCACAGCGCACAGAGCGAGGATCGCTAAACCGATCCAGCCGATGCCGCTTCCCGCATCCTCGGGAAAGAACCAAGCGTAGATGCCACACAGGATCAAAATGATCCAGTTCCCGGGCAACGTCAATAAATTCGCCAACCAAGCGACCGCATTCGACAACGTAAGGATCGAAATCCATAGATAAATCACTCTGGGACCTCGCAGGTTTTGTCGATCGCTTCGGCTCTTTCGATCACTTCAGGGGGGACACCGATCGGCAGAACGACCACTCGACCGACGTACGGAAGAGCATTCGGCGAATCGAATCCGTTCTTGGCAGCGACAAAGGTGAGTGTTGCCTCTGCCCGAAATGTGGGTGCGTATGCGACTCCCGTCCTGCCATCCAATCCCGAGGGTATATCGATGGCAAACCGCCGAGCAGCGGACTCATTTGCCACTTTAATCGCCGTCGCCATCGCACCGCGAGGCGGACCACTCGAACCCGTTCCCAGCAACGCATCGATCACGAGATCTGCCTGCGCGACATCCGAGACAATGGTCGTAGCACCAGCATCGGTGGAGATTGCAGCATCGATGGGGATCCATCGACATGGAATCCGCGTGTTGGAAACAATCGCGTAGTTCGAACGGGTATCGGGAGTCATTCGAGATGCATCGCCGATCATCCACACCTCCACGGCCATATGTGCAGCATGCAAGTGCCTGGCTATCACCAAGCCATCGCCACCATTGTTGCCGGTGCCGCACAGGATCACCGCGCGAATCTGCCCGGGAGCATGTGCCAGGATCCAATCGGCCGCGCCTCTGCCCGCGTTCTCCATCAACATTAACCCCGGCATCGCGAACTCTTCCATTGCAATCCGATCGACGGCGCGAATACGCTCCAGGCTCCACGACTTGGACATCAGTTTGCGGTCCCCAGTTGTTGATTTTCCAGTTGTTGATTTGCCAGCACCTCAATTTGACGGCCCCTAATGGGCATCGTAAGATCGCATTTCAAGTTTGTCTGCAATTCCATATCGATGCTCGGAGAAGCTCGCATGAGTTCGAAAATCGCTGATGAAAAAATCATTGGGGTATGGCACGGCCATTCAACATGGGGATTTCACGTCGGCCCCTGCCGCATCTTGATCGACCCATTCCTCGATGACAACCCCGCAGCGCTCAGCAAAGCGGCCGACTTGTCACCCACGCATATCCTCGTCTCTCACGCGCACGCAGACCACATCGCAGATGCAGCAACGATCGCAAATAGAACCGGAGCACAAGTCTTGGCCAACTTCGAAATCGCACAGTGGCTAGGGCACAAACACCATGTCAAACATACCGTAGGAATGAATCACGGTGGTGCTTTGAAAACGGAATTCGGTCGCGTTATGTTGGTGCCAGCAGTTCACTCTTCCAGTCTGCCGGATGGCTCCTACGGTGGGACCGCAGGTGGTTGGGTGATCGAAATCCTCCGCCCAAATGAAAAACGCTATCGGATCTATTTCGCGGGTGACACTGCACCCTTTAGCGATATGAAATGGATCGCTCGCCACGGTATCGATACCTTCATCGTGCCGATCGGAGATCTCTTTACAATGGGCCCCGAAGAGAGCATCGAAGCCATCCAGTGGGTTGCACCCCGCACGGTGATGCCCACCCACTACAACACCTGGCCACCGATCGAACAAGACCCGCTCGCGTGGTCCCAAGCCGTGAAAGAACAAACAGGAGCAACCCCCTTCATCCCCGCCGTCGACTCTCTGTTCGAACTCACATAAAGTATTGCTAGCAAACATTAGCGCATGAAATATTTTTTGAAAGTTCGCGATCGATTGCAGTATTGATGTTGTGTCGCGGTCGGCCGTGGAGTTATAACGACCAGGTTGTCAAGGATTGACGACATGGACAGCAAGGAAGCGAGACAGGCGGCTTGATATGCAGTCAACACAGGAGGTTGCCATGCTAGTGCTCGCAAGACAGGAAGGGGATGGGATCACGTTTCCCGATTTGAATCTCGAGGTTGAGATTCTGAAGATCCAGGGAAGCAGGGTTCAGATAGGAGTTCATGCGCCGCGTGAAATCACGGTTCTGCGCAGTGAATTGGTCTCGGATGATTTGGCGGGTAATGGTTCCTCGCGTGAAGATGCCAAGAAGGCTTTGGATCTTCAGAACCGATTGCGCGAGGTTGCGAAGCTATTGACGACCGCTCGTTCGCAGTGGGAGCAGGGAGATCTCGAAGCGGTTGAAAAAACTCTGCGATCGATGGTTGCTCGCCAGGGTTCACCGGAACGAGCGACATCGCATGTTTCGGAACCTGCAGCTTCCTACAATTGCTCGAAGCCAGCGGTTGCTCACGATTGCAAGAGTGTTTGCGAGCAGTTGAACGTCGTCCATCCTGAGTGCCAAATTCGCGAAACGGCTCGGGCGGAAGGCTTAGCCTGCTGAAGCTTCGGGCTCGTTAGGATCAGGCAGATTTGTCCGACACAATTTGATAGGCCGAAGCGATTTCGCTGGGAATTCGCTTCGGCATGCGTGTCGTGAAATCGATATAGGCCCAATTGGTGTGGGCAACGGCCAGCAGTGTTTCTTTCAACGGGCCGTTCGGATCGTCTTTCGGTGGATCGTTTCGCACCATGTGGTATCGCCGTAGCGATGTCACTTTCTTCATATCGGCAACCCAAGTACGAATGGTCACGCAATCTCGAGCATATGCCGGTTGCAGATACTCAATCTGGTGAAGCCTCGCCACCCAACCCGCGCCGTGTTGCTGGTAGCGTTCTGCCGACCAACCGAGGGCGGATGAGTGCGCTAATGCCGCATCTTGCATCCACTGCAGGTAAACCACATTGTTGACATGACCAACCAAATCGATATCGCTATCGGAAACGATCAGTGCATGTTCGTAGACTTCGATCATTGCGGTTGTACCTGAGCGAATGGGAATCAATTGGCAGACGATCAATTGGCAGACCAGGGGGGGATCGGACTGCCATCGGGTCCTTTGGGTTTGGCTGGCTTGGATCCTCGGAGGCTGGCTACGTAGGCGGAAACCATGATCAAGTCGTTCTTGTTGCCGATGCGAGTTCCCCAGGCGGGCATAGCGCCTCCCGCGACCCCCTCGTTGATCACTTTGTAGATATCGGTGACCCCCTTGATGTGCTTGTAGTTTTCATCGCACAAGTTGGGGCCGACCAATCCCCCTCCGTCCGCTCCGTGGCATGAGACGCAATTGACCTTGAAAATCGATTGGCCGACAACGATCCACTCCGGATCTTGGGAGTAGGTGTAGATCGTTTTGGAATCAGGGGTCAAGTCTCCGATCTTCTTGTATTTCTTTCGGGTGTTGGCATCCATGGCTGCTAGATATTGATCCTCTAGGGATCGGCCTTCTGCTCCGACATGGAAGTACAAGATGTAAATGGGTGAAATGATCACGGTGATGATGAACAACCATGTCCACCAACCGGGGAGCGGGTTGTCGTATTCGCGGATTCCATCGTAGGAGTGTCCTAAGGCGACATCGTTTTGGGGTGCCGTGGGGGTGGCTGCCATCAGTTCGGTCTCCCGTTCGAGGAGGTGTTTGTGTTTTGCTGGGGTCTGGGATCGACGACTTCGTCGCTCAATGGGATCGAGCCGTAGCGATGGGTGGATTCTCTTCTCAGGGAGGCGGTCCAAGCGACGATGGCGACAAAGCAACCTGCGAAAATCACCAGCGCGAGTTCATCGAATACCGAGTAATCGAGCCATGACACAACATCTTTGAGCATCTCGATCCTTTCCTATTCCTACTGAGCGCCTGAATCGTGAGCCGAGGGATCAGAAGCCGAGCTTGTGCTGGCAGCGGCGGTTGCTGTAGCAGGCGCTCCATTGGCGGGAGCTGCTGCGGGCTCTTCGGTCTTGTACAGGTCTGTTCCCAATCGCTGCAGATAAGCGATCAGGGCAATCGCTGTCGAGTCCTTGATCAATTGCCTATTGTAATCGACGCTTCCCCCCTGCGCGATGATCTCGGCCGCGATCTTGTCCGCTTGAAGCCGAGCAACCTCCGGAGATTTTTCGATATCGAACGGGTAGGCTGCTCCGAGATAGCTTGCGGCTCGAACGCGATCGGTGACAGCGTTGAAATTCAGCCTTTGGTCGAGCAAGTGTCGGTAGCTGGGCATGACCGACCCTTCGGAAAGGCTGGTCGGGTTTTCAAAGTGCCTCCAGTGCCAGGAACTGCTTTGCAAACCACCTTCGCGTGCCAGATCGGGGCCGATACGGCGAGATCCCCATTGGAACGGATGGTCGTAAATCGATTCGCCTGCCTTGCTGAAGTCGCCATAGCGAAGCTTCTCTGCAACCATGGGCCGAATCATCTGGGAGTGACAGTTGTAGCAACCCTCCGAAACGTAAACATCGCGGCCAGCCAATTCCAAGGGTGTATAGGGTTTGACCGTTGAGATTGTGGGAACGTTGCTTCGGATCAGAAACATCGGAACGATTTCCAAAGCGCTTGCGATCAGGACCGCGATGGTGGTGGCGATCGTAAACCAAATAGGGAAACGTTCCCATCTACGATGCCAATTCATTTGGGTGAATTGATCGACTTTGGCCGCAAACTCAAGGACCGGTTTCCCTTCGAGCGCGCTTTGGGGAATCGGCGCATCGACATGTTCGCGAGTCAACCGAGGAGCGGAGTAGACCGGTACTTCGTACGTGGCAGGTCGGTTCAGCCAAGTCATTACGGCATTGATTGCCAACATCAGAATACCGATTACATAGAGCGAACCAGCGATAACTCGCGTCCACCAAAACGGCACAACGGTTTGAACGGTTTCTAGGAACGTGTATTTCAGGCCACCGTACTCATTCAGAGATCGCCACATCAAGCCTTGAGTGATGCCAGCGACGTAGATCGGGATGATGTAGAGCAGGATGCCGATCGTCCCGATCCAAAAGTGCCATTCGGCCATCTTGGTGCTCCACAGCTTGGTCTGGTACAGGCGGGGCAACAGCCAATAGATCATCCCAAATGTCATGAAGCCATTCCATCCGAGCGCTCCGGAGTGGACGTGTGCGATCGTCCAATCGGTGTAATGAGATAACGCATTGACGCTCTTGATCGACAACATGGGTCCTTCAAAAGTTGCCATGCCGTAGAAGGTCAGCCCCACCACGAAAAACTTGAGGATCGGATCGGTCGTGACTTTGTGCCAAGCCCCTCGCAATGTCAGCAATCCATTGATCATGCCACTCCAAGAAGGCATCCACAGCATGACGCTAAAGAGCATGCCAAACGTACTGGCCCATTCCGGCAGCGCGGTGTAATGCAAGTGGTGAGGACCGGCCCAGATGTAGATGAAGACCAGCGACCAGAAGTGAATGATGCTGAGCTTGTAACTAAAAACGGGTCTTTCTGCTGCTTTGGGAAGGAAGTAATACATCAAACCCAAAAACGGAGTGGTCAAGAAGAAGGCGACTGCGTTATGACCGTACCACCACTGCATGAAAGCATCTTGAACGCCGGCATAGATCGGGTAACTCTTCCACAAACCGCTCCCTGTCCATGCTCCCACAGGGACGACCAAATTGTTGAAGACATGCAACACGGTGACGGTCACGATCGTAGCGATGTAAAACCACAGTGCCACGTACATATGACGTTCTCGACGATTGACGAGAGTCATCATAAAGTTGACTCCAAAGAACAACAGCCAGACGACCGCAATGGCCAAGTCGATCGGCCATTCGAGTTCTGCGTATTCCTTGCTTTGTGTGATTCCAAGAGGGAGAGTGACAGCGGCCGCGACAATGATCGCTTGCCATCCCCAGAAATGGAGACGGCTCAGGAGATCGCTCCACATGCGGCACTTGCAAAGACGCTGGGTGCTGTAGTACACGGCTGCGAAGATCGCATTTCCCGCGAAAGCAAAAATCGCTGCGT
>CAYXFO010000082.1:0-13175 GCA_964464255.1 uncultured Pirellula sp. | reverse complement strand
ATCTGGAACCTATCGTCTGAACGTCGGTAACACGCCAACGTTGACATCGTTGGTCGACTTGATCAATCAGGGTGAGGGGCCATTGACCGCTTCACTGTTGGTTGCGGGTTCTACAGCTCGAATCCTGTTCAACTCACGAGCCAGTGGCGAGGCGGGACGCATTGCGATCGATGGAAGCGATATCGGTATCGATGCGACCACGACTTCGACAGGTAGAGATGCGATTGTGGCTATCAGCCCAACCGAATCCTCCAGTGGTACGATCATTCGTTCGTCGAGCAATACACTCGACAACGCAATTCAAGGTTTGTCGATCCGCATCTCAGCAACCGACACCAATCCAGTCGAATTGCGGGTGGAGAAAGACAACTCCAATATCGAAAAGAATCTTCAGTTGTTTGTGGATCAATTCAACAAGGTGCGAGACCGCTTGGGGGTGGTTGCAAGCTTTGATGCAGCGAGCGGCAAAACGGGCATCCTGTACGGGTCTAACGAAGTGCTGCGTATCGAACAAAGCTTGGCCCGGATGATCAATCAACCTGTCAATGGCACAGGCTCCTCGGTCCGCACGATGGAGCAACTGGGTTTGAGTCTTGACAATGAGGGTAAGCTTCGACTCAACACTTCGAAACTCTCCCGTGCGATCGAAAGCGATCCACAAGGTGTTGTTACGTTCTTGACGAAAGAAACCACCGGCTTCTCAGCGCGATCGAAAGAACTGCTCGAGAACCTTGTTGGAGTGGATAAGGGTGTATTGGTCAGCAGGAACGACACCCTCCAAAGACGGATCGAGGAAAGCAATCGCCGCATCGAATTTTTGAACAACAAGCTCGATCGCGAGCGGGAACGGCTCCTTCGTCAATTCATCGCCATGGAAGAAGCTGTCTCAAGAATCCGTGGCAGTTCCTCGGGTCTGGCTTCACTTCAAGCTTTAGCGAGTCAGACGAACGCCTAGTCTGAATCAGTACCGGGAATTTTTGTATTCTTGTCTTCGCCCTTGCTGGCGTCACTTCGTTGATCATTGTTCAACAATATCGTTTGCTCAAACGGTAGCGTCTTGGTCGATGGCGCTTTGGTTTGGGTAACGCTGGATGCGGTCTGGCTGAAAGCTGTTTTGGACAAGTGCCGAGTATTCGGATCCAGTTCGTGACGACTCCACCATGCGTCAGCATCGCTCAGGCTCCATGCATCCGCGTTGATCAGTTTATGGAGCCTCGCCGCCAGTTCTCTCGCGGTTTGCGGTCGCTTGGCTCGATTCTTCTCTAGACACGCCAGTATCGTATGCTCGAGGTCTGGATCCACTTGCCGACCGAGTCGTTGCGAGGGGGTGAGGGGAACCGCATCGATATGTTGCTGACACAACTCAGCGAGATTTTTTGCTTCAAAAACAGGCTCGCCCGTCAGAAGGAAATAGCCGACGGCTCCGACCGCATACAGATCGCTTCTCGCATCCACCATATCGGGTGTTTGAATCGATTCGGGGGACATGTACAACGGTGTGCCTGCCATGCCGTCATTGACGCTCGATCGTTTGGAATCGTCTACCGCGCGAACCAATCCGAAGTCGAGCAACTTAACAAAGTCGGGCTCCCCCCCTCGACGATTAAGCATGATGTTGGCCGGCTTGATATCTCGATGGACCAATCCCATAGAATGGGCTTCGAATAACGAACCGCATAGTTGATCGATAATCCAAGCCACTCTCCCGTCGGGTTGCGGCCCGTAGCGATCCACCAATGATTGGAGATCGATGCCATCGAGAAATTCCATGGCGTAATAGAAGACTCCCTCGGGAGTTCTTCCGTAGTCATAGATTGCGACCGTGTGAGGATTGTTGAGCTGGCACGTGATCTGAACTTCTTGTTCGAACCTTGCGATCGATGTATCGTTTACACGTTGCGTATGGAGCAATTTGACCGCGGCAGGGCGGCGCATCATTGCATGATACCCGCGATAGACGATCCCCATCGCACCCTCGCCGAGAAGCTCTTCGAGCCGATATTGTCCGAGCTGTCGGGCCTCGATCGCCGCCTCTCTCGCTTCCCTTTGCAATCTGGCCACTACCAAGGTAAAGATGAAGATTGCTAACGACGCGAGAGATAGCAGAATGAAGAGCGCGTAAAACGCACGTTTCAGAATTGTCAGCGGTTCAAATGCTTCATCGTAATCGATCTCGGTAATGAGACCGAATTGGTAGTCATCGAGCCATGTCCATGCTGATACAACAGGTGCACCGCGATAATCGCGATAGCCATACAAATCGACACCGTCTTGTCCCGATACGGCACTCGCGAGAGCCTTGGTCAGAGGCATTTGAGCGCGGCGTATTTTGGGGCGGTAGCCGAGCAACATGTTACCCCCAGGATCGCGAACTTGGAGATTCAGAATCGATGTCGTATCCTCACGATCGGGGATTAGCCCCAAAAGGATTAGATCGCTTTCGAATCTGGAATTCGTCAACATGGATCCTTCGCGGTTGAATGCGTAGGATTCGCCGGTCTTTCCCATGCGTCCTTGATGCATCAAGAGTGTGAATTCGCGTTCCGGCTGAATGCGCAACGACAACGCAGCTACGACCTGCAGGTCATTATCTCGAATCGGTACGCTAACAAACATGGTCGTGGTACCGGTTTGAATGCGGCCACGTTCGTCAGCGATAGGAACCATGCTGGGAAACGGTGGACAGACGGTAGCTTCACCACCGAAAACCTTCTTGAGCATTGTCTCGGCCTGCTCGTACTTTCGACCAACCAATTCGGGTTGGGAGGCTGCTAGGATCAGGTTCGTTCGATCTGTGACGACGAAGCCAGAGTACTCGTGAATACTCATCGTTGGCCCGAGGGTTTTGGCGATTTGCGCTCGCACGGAAACCTGTTGCTCTTTCGCGGTCGCCGAGGAATCCTCGATGAGTCCGCCGATCAGGGCTCGGATCTCCTGGTCGTTGGCCATGGTCATCGCGGTCGCTTCCTGCCGCGTCAACCATTTTTCAACGAGCACTCGCTGAAGATTCAATACCGTCTCAAGTTCCGACCGCAGATTATTCTCCATCGTGATCTGGATCGAGTGCATGATCCAAAAACCGATGCCAGCGAGGATCAACACCGCCAGTGTTGTCCAGACCCATAGTTGCTTTCGGAATGCCAGCCCAGTTTGTTTCAAGCGATGCCCTAGGCTGGTCCTGCCGAAGGTCATGTGGGCTTGCGGATTATCCCGCATGGATTTGCGTTTCTCGAACCACGCCGACAACCACTGCCACATAACGTAAGGTGCCTAGAGGGAAAGAAAGCGGGACGGAAAGGAAGCAGGACGGAAGACGTGCGGATTTCGAGAGCCCTTCAGTGTAATTCAGCGGCCCCAGGAATTACCGAAACAAGGGCTTTCATGGAAAAAATCAGAGACCATGCGCGTTATTCTCAGCGCAAACCGATCAGATAGCCGAGGATTGCCCCGATCAGAAGCGAGGGTGGTAGCACGATAGCGATCGTCAGAGCGATGAGCATGCCACGAGAAATGCGGCTCTTCGCGGGAGTAATGAGTTCGGTATTCGGTGGAGGAGGCATGCCACCCTGCGATTCTCCCACGTTTGTAAGGGAACCTCCTTCCCAAGTTCCCACCGCAGGGCTTCGCATCGCTCCGGTATCAGGCGAGGAGATCGAGGTCGGAGCCAACCGATCCTCGATCGGGGCTTCCATGCTAGGAGGATCAACCACAGGAGGTGGCGGAGCCAACCAGGGGCCTCGCGTTGCCATCGACGGCGCAAGTGGAATACTATTAGCAACCCATACTTCCAGGCGAGCGGCTATCTCATCACAGGTTTGGACCCGTTTCTTGGAATCCTTTTCCATCATCTCGGCGATGATCTCGACGAACTCTTCGCTCAGGTTGGGATTGAAGTTGCGAGGGTGCAATGGTGTGGCTTCCAAGTGACGACGTATCTTGGATGCGGTATCACCGCCTGGAAACGGGGCCTTGCCTGTAACCGCGTAATAGAGAGTGCAGCCCAGCGAATAGATATCGCTGACCGAATCGACCGAGAGGGGCGTTTGAATTTGCTCGGGGGACAGATAGTCGGGAGTACCAACGATTTTTCCTGCGAGCGGATCATCGGTGAGGTCGGCCGCGAAACCTGCAAGACCGACATCGGAAACCTTGGCAATCGAGTCAGGTGTGACCAGGATGTTTCCCGGTTTCACATCGCGATGCACCATGCCTTGTTTGTGTGCATAGCTGAGTCCCAACGCTGCCTGCATGATGATGCCTGCTGCGTGATCTTCGCTGAGAGGCCCTTGGGACTTGACGAGTTTTCGCAAATCCATGCCCGGGACATACTCCGTGACCAGATAGTGCACGCTGCCGTCCTGGCCAGCATCGTGAGCACGCACCAGATACGGACAATCCAGTTTGGCCTGCATTCGAATCTCGCGAATGAAACCGGAAAGAGTCTCGGGATTCACGCGATGCAAAGGGAGCACTTTGACGGCGCATTCCCGTCCCATCACTTGGTGGACGGCTTTGAATACCTGGCCCATCCCTCCTTGGCCAATGAAGTCGGTGATGACATAAGGACCGAGCCGAAACTTGGTTTTTCCATCAGCCAATTGGATCGCTTGGTACTCGGTGATCGCCCCCTGTTCCAACAAAATGTCACGCAGCAGTTGGTCCTCGGAGACACTCGACTGTTTCGATGCCATGCTCTGCTGGCGATGCCGCAATAATCGCAGGCAATAATCCCAGCGATCCTTGGGAATTAACCCGCTCGCGATGACTGCGTTTTTGAAAATCGACTCGTCCATGGCTTCGAATTGCAATTATTGCGGCAAGGAGAAAATCCGAGGGTAGGAAAACGCTTGTTTCCGCGTTTATTATAGCCGACGGCGATCCGAAACTTCGAATGCCCTTCCGGTTTTCAGGTTTGCGGTGGTCGAAATCGCGTCGTCTGCTTATCCTTGATTGTGCATCCGGATGGCGCCGGAGCTGGAAACGCCCAACGAAATCGCTGTTCTAAAATCCACCGACTGCAAAGTATGCCCAAGACTTTAGTGATAGGTGACATCCACGGTTGTCTCCAAGCGTTCGATGCAATTTTGCAGGCTGTGGACCTGCAACCCGAAGACACCCTGATCACGGTCGGGGACTATGTGGATCGCGGCCCGGATTCCAAAGGGGTGATCGAGAGACTGATACAACTTCGGGACCAAGTGAAATTAGTGCCTCTCTTGGGGAATCACGAAGAGATGATGCTCGACTCGCTCGATGGCAAGATCGCGCCCTATGGATGGTTTAACCACGGAGGGGTCCAAACCCTGGACAGTTATGGGTTCAGCGGCGACCCGAAAGTGATCCCAGCCTCCCACATGGAATTCTTGAGAGGGTTGGCCACGTACCACGAAACGGAAACCCATTTTATCGTTCATGCCAACTACGAACCTACCCTTCCGTTGGCCGAGCAACCGAGCGACCTACTTCGTTGGGTCAAACTGACTGAGCGGATGCCCGGACCTCACATCTCAGGAAAGCAAGCGGTAGTGGGTCATACGCATGATCGCGAAGGACAAATACTTCGCTCCCCTCATTTGATCTGTATCGATACCTACTGCTATGGCGGGCGCTGGTTGACCGCCATCGATCTCGAATCCAATGCTGTTTGGCAAGCAACACGCAACGGGGAGTTGATCACTTCTCCATGACAATCCGCTGACAAGCAATTAGACTGATGGTTCGATTCATCGCCACGTCGTGAGACGTTGCACATTCGCCGATCGCGAGAAACAGCTATGAAAAAACGGACTCCGCAGCGCTCTGCTGCCCCTTCCCTGCTCGAGGGAGAGCAACGCATCAACAAAATTTTGGCCGCGGCGGGCTTGGGTTCGCGCCGGCAAGTGGACGAACTGATTGAACAAGGCCGCGTGGAAATCGACGGAAAGGCGATCCAGCAAGTCGGTATCAAGGTCAATCCAGATACCTCGACGATCACGGTCGATGGAGAACCTCTGCGCAAACATCGTCCGGTCTACTTCGCACTGCACAAACCAGAAGGAGTCCTGTGCACCAACCGAGATCCTCAAGGTCGTATGCGAGTGGTCGATATGGTGCCCAATCAGTTTCGGCTTTTCCCCGTCGGTCGTTTGGACGCAAGCAGTACTGGGTTGATTCTCTTGACCAACGACGGCGAACTTGCCCAACGACTGACGCATCCTCGTCACGGTGTTCACAAGCGATACGCGGTCACTGTCGTCGGTCAAGTCGAACCCGACTCACTGCGACGTCTTCAACGAGGGATCCATCTCGCCGAAGGGCGGGCGAAGGTCGATCACGCGAAATTGAAGCGAGTACGCAAGGGTTGCACTGAATTGGAGATCACCCTGAGCGAAGGAAAGAATCGAGAGATACGTCGCGTGCTGGCCAGACTCGGGCACAAGGTCGTATCCCTGAAGCGAATCGGCATCGGCCCGCTAAAACTCGGCGAACTTCCCGAAGGTGCATATCGCCCGCTCGGAATGTCCGAAGTCGAATCGCTTTACAACGCCGTCGAAGCCATCAAACGCGAACGCAAACAGGAACGCAAAGAACGCAGGAAAGCCAGCGAAGGCAAACCGAAAAAGCAAGCAACTCAAAAACAACAGAGTGCTCCGAAGTTCGACAACGCCGAATACGAGGAATCGGAATACGAGGAGAACGACATCGATGAACAGGAATTCCTCGCGGAAGAAATCGAAGGCGATGAGATGCTCGAAGAGTCCGAAGAGGGAATTCTGGTCCGGGAAACAGACGGCGATGCAGGTCTCGATGACGACTGGATCCCACCGGTTAGCCAACGACTCGGTGCGGTCATTGGCGATGACGAATTCGCTTCCGAAAAGGAACCGCAACGACGCGCAAAACCGAAGCGAGCCTTCAACCGAAAACCCGATACACGCACCTCAGCGCCTGGGAAATCCGGTTCAGGCAAATCCCGCACTGGGAGCACATCCAAACCTTCTCAGCCCGGCCGCAAGATGAAACCGCGGGGCGAGAGGCCCTCATCACGTGGAGGGGAGGAGGAATCCTTCGGCGTGCAACAGCGACCTTCACGCCCGAAAAAAGGGGGGGGGAAACTCCCTAGTGCTGGCAAACGCAAGCCCCGCAATTTCTCCGGCCAGAAGCCAAAACGCCGGGGAAAGTAGATCCTACAAGCCTATTTTCCCTTCGTTCCGACCCTTAATTCATTGGAATTTAGCCGTCGTCGCGCTCGACGTGATTGATTTAGGGGTCCTGATCAATGTACACTTCTATCGGTGCTGCGAAACGCATCGCAGCGTGCGTATCCGTATCGACATGGCCAATTCTAGGCAATCTGGTCATCGCTCGATCTGGCTCGTTTCGAAAGGAGGTGATTGGGTGAGTTCATTCTCTACTAGCCAAAGGGGTGAGGCGTCATAGACATGCCGGCGGGCTGCCCATGACACGCAGCCTCGACCCCGCCTTGCATACAAGGAAACATGATTTCTGCGTTGCAAGTTTCACTTGATTGTTAACGAGCCCGGGTTCGCGGATCCTGCCAACCCGGGTTTTTTCTTTATCTCGTCTCGCCTGGGTAATCGCCAATCGCCATGTCGGATTACTGGATCGCCTTCATTGCTGGAATCGTTGAAGGACTGACGGAGTTCCTGCCTGTCAGTTCCACCGCCCACATCGTGATCACCAACAAGTTACTAGGTGTCGACCTCACGAGCCCTTTTTGGAAAATGTTCACCGTGGTGATTCAACTGGGGGCGATCCTTGCCGTCCTGGTCTACTTCCGAAGACGACTCGCAGACTTCATCCGGTCCTTCCTCCATGAAAAATCCAACGCTCGCTGGCGTCATCCGCTCGTTCTAGTCCTCTTGAGCTTCGTCGTGACCGCAATTCCATGCTTCTTGATGGACAAGTTCATCGCCGATCGCTTGGAAAGCCCCACGACCATCGCTTGGGCATTGATCCTCGGGGGGATCGCGATGGTCGCGATCGATCGAACGTACTCTCAGCGAGCTGTGACAGAGCGGATGGAGGACATGTCACTCAAACAAGCGATCGCGATCGGTACCGCACAGATTCTCGCAGCAACATTTCCCGGTACGAGTCGTTCGATGGCGACAATTGCCGGTGGTCAAGTGATGGGATTGTCTCGACCGGCAGCCCTCGAGTTTAGTTTCTTTTTATCTATCCCGGTCATGTTTTCAGCAGCGGGATTCAAGCTGCTTCAGTTCATTGCCAAGGAACCGGTAAACATCGACTCCAACCAATGGATCACGCTGGGAATCGGGTTTGCGACGAGCTTCTTGGTTGCTTGGGGCGTCATCGCGTGGTTTATGCAATGGGTGAAATCGCATGGATTCCTCCCGTTTGCAATCTACCGCGTAGCCGCAGGGATCGCAGTATTGATTTGGCTCACCCAATGAATGCGATTCGTCGGCATTATCCCGGCGGTGGCGGTGCAGGTTGCGGAGGAGCCCCTCCGAATGCACCTCCTCCGAATCCGGGGAGCGGAAGATTGGGCAACTGCGGCAGGTTCTGCTGCACCCCTTGTTGCATCTGCTGCATCCCTTGCTGCAATGGCCCAAGCTGTTTTTCGAGCGGGCCTAGCAGTTTATTGAGACCGCGATCGATTTGCTTCTGAGCCGCACCCTGCAGAGCAGCCGCTGCGAGGTTCTGCGTCATGCCAGCCAGGCTACCCAAATCCAATTGAGGGCGAGTCATGGTCCCTCGAATCGGTATTTGGAATTGTTGACCAGCGAGTGATTGCAAGGCAGGGGCCTTGTCGAGCCATTCCTTTTGAATGGGGACCGATGCAACCATTTCCAATGTTCCATCGATCCCCACAGAACCGGTGGTCCAAAGAGCGACATCCCCGGCTTGAATCTGCAGGCCTCGATGCGCGACGCGACCGCGATCGACTTCAAAGCCGATGTTCTGTTCCGGCAATTGAAGCCAACTGGTCGGTTGCCCACCACCATCGGTAGCACCCGCCCCCTTGCGCAGTGCCCGTATTTGCTGCACCAAAGCCAACAACTGATCGGCCAGTGGGCCAGGACCGACAGCGGCCCCGTGGACATGCACCTGACCAATCGCAGTTTGTTTGGTCCAATCCGAAGGAATGACTTCGGCTTTTGAAATATCGAGGCTGATGTTTCCTTGGACACTCGTGGCATCTGCCAGGAGCGGAGCCACATACTTCAACCAACGCTGACACATTTCTCGTGTGATAGCTACGTTTTCGACCACGCGCTCTGGCGATTGCCGTATCGTCAGCGGTTCACCCGCAAGATCGCCATCGAGGTTCCATCGAAGGGTTCCTTGGGAAACCGGAAACGATGCCTTCGAAACAAATCGCCCATCGCGAACCTCGACGGGGATTTCTCCTTGGCCGATGTCGATACCGATGACGTTTGCACGATCCCAACCGATACTCGATGTGGCTTGCAACGAACGGGCCCAATGATCGGTCGGGTGCGAAGTCCACGCAACATCCAAGGGTTGCGTTCGCTGTCCTTCGATAGCGAGCAGTTCACCGATGTAGGGGCGCAAGCGCTGCGCCGCGGTGGCGGCATCGTAAGTGATACTCCCTTCTGAATCGATGGACGTCTGGCCGGCTCGCTGTTCGATTGTCGCTTGGCCACCATACGCAAGCCACTCGGTTTGCACTTGCAACTTCGATATGTCCGTCTTCCCTTGAGGTATCGAATAATCTCCGTCGATTGTGAGTTTGGCTTGGGGCTCCTCCCACAACACCTCATCCTCTGCGCGTCCGCCGCCAGTGCTGACCAACTGCCCAGTTGGTCGTCGTCCCGGTTGGACTGCTCGCAACTGAATTGCATCGGAAACCAACTGCCAGCGGATCGTCTCTGGGTCGATCGTCCAATGCACTTGCCCGGTCACATCGCCCGTAACATTGAGCGTGCTGGGTTGCGGTGTTCCATTGGGGGCGTTCCACTGCACCGAGGACATCAAGCGATCGGGAGCAATACGGAATACAGCTTGGCCGTCGCGAGCTAGTGATTTGCCAGGTATCGCTGCATCTTGAGCTTGGAGTGCGAAGGACTCGGACTGAACCAACAGGGAATCCACTTTCGTTCTCGCGATATCGCTGGTATCGAAGCGACCTGCGAACTTTCCGACCATGCGCGATTCCTGAACCGCCATATCGGCGGTGGATACTCGGAATGGCTCCAGGTTCCAATCCGCCTTGGTGATTTCTAAATGAGCCAGGTCGACACCCCCGTGAGCCTCCAAATTGCATTTCCCGGCGACATCAACACCCGGATCGATCCCACCGAACATCTGAGCGCGGCGTTGCCAACGCGCAAGTTCTCCTTGAAGCTTGATTTGCATGCTCGCGGGCGGGAGTTTTTGCTCGCCGGGCGCCGTAGCTGTTAAGGCCAAAGGTTCAAGCAAGTGAATGCTGCAGGATTCCTCGGTGGAGTTCAGCGTCAAGTGAGCGCGATCGACCTGAAGAACGTTGAGTCCTTCCAGGCGCGATACCGATGAGAACTCACCATCCCAAGCGGGCTCATCGATTTGTCCCTTGCCATGAGCGATGCGAAGGGGCGAGGTTCGAAGCGAGCCGCCGGCAACCAATCGGTTCCCTTCATCCACCTTCCATGTAAGCGAACCCTGGGCCGAACCGCTGAGACTGTCAAATGGCAACACGAACCACTGCGATAACCGTTGCTCCATCTTGTCCAAATCGAGTTGAACGGTCAGACGTCCATCGCGTGGATCGCCAGAACCATCGATCATGCAAAACTCGGAATCGCAATCGACGCGGAAGCTTGGCATATCGGACGCACCACCCTGAACTTGAATGGCGGCCTGCAGAGCTTGATCCCACGCGATCGTTTTTCCTTGTACATTGGCTTGCAGTTTCCCAAGTTCGATCCGACATGAGGCCGTTGGAGGCGATGCCAAACCGGATTCCGTTTGGGCAACACGTCGCTGAACGGCACTGAGCGTTGCAACACCGGCGATCAACTCGACTTGATCTTGTGTTCGCACAAAATCGGGTGCGACACGGCTTAATCGAGGCAGATCGACGCTCCCTTGCAACTCCAAATCAGCGTCCTCAAACCATGGTTTCGTCATCGTCGGTACTTGAATCGGCCATGCAAAATCTGCCTTGGCGAACATCGAACCGATATCGCAATCCAACTTCGAACCCCGTGTGCTCAATCGATTGGGGGTCATGTGGATGTCGCCACTGAGCTTGATTTGCCGGAGTTGTGCTCCCCGTGGGCCAAGCAACTCGGGAGCAACGACTTTCAGGTCATCGACCTGTGCCGTCTGCACATTGGCCATCATCGAGCTTTGGGTTGGAAACTCGACCTCGGCCTGCACTGTTGCTTGCCCAACGATCCGTTCAATGGGCAGATCCGGAAGCCTACGCTTGATCAAGCTAACCCATTGCAGCGGCATATCCTGAGTTGCAATGCTCATCCGAAGGGCGGACAAGCCAGTCGACTCCGGCGTCGTTGTCATGCCAGCCATACCCGTATCTTTGGCGGTCGATTGAGTACGGATCAGAAAATTGCCACCCACGGGAGATTCGCCAGGAAGCGCGTTGGTCTGGAGCAAGCGACCGACCAAAGTCATCGGAGGAAAGGGTTGCTCTGCCGTGGGCAAGGGAAGATCAGCTTCCTCGAATTGAATCTCCCATGCGGTCAGGTCGACGCTGTCTCTGGCATAGAGGACCGCATTGGCCAATCGAATTCTGCCCGTGAATGCGGATGTGCTGCCGCTCGGTGCGGGCTCGTCGGTCGGCGGGGATGCAACCAACCACGGCTTGAACGCCTCTTCGAGATTCGTGGTCCCAGGCTGCACGTCCAGCGCGATGGACGCGTCTCGGATTTCGACTGTCCCGAGGTTCTTGTAGTTCGTAATCAGCGAAACGAGGGACAACTGAGTATTCACTGCACCGACCTGCACCAAATCGCTGCCACTCTCGTCAATCAATCGCAGGCCGGTTACCGAGATCGGTCGAAACCAGCCTCCTTGGATAGACTTTAGGTCGATCCGCATCGGGCTGATGCCAGCGTTGCGATTGATCATCGAGACCGCGAAATCGCGGTTTTGCAACAGCATCGGAACTCCGAAGAACAACGCGAGAAACAAACCACCGACGACGACGGCGATGATGTGCCGTTTCTTCCAACGTCGCGATCGTGTTTTCTGAAACCCGGCTTCCCTGGCAACTTGGCTCATGATTGGACTTCCTATCCTTTTCTGTCCTAGTAAATGCCTGCATTTTTTTAGGATCATGCTTCCAGTCTAGACAAGTTGTTCGATTCAGGTCGAGGTCATTCGTATCGATCTTCATTCGTATCGATCTTCATTCGGAGGACAGTTCCTGCTATAGTGAGTCCACGACTTGTTGTTGATCACGATCTGTTATCTGCAAGTGGAGATGCAAGCATGGATGCCGCGTCCCGAACCGGTCTTCTGCTCCTGGTTTTTGTAAGCACTTTGTTTTTTGGTGGTTCAGGTCGGGCGCAACAGCCCCCTGAACGCTCTCCGATCCCGGCCCCGAATCCGCTTCAGATATTTGCTCAGTGGGTCGGTCAGTGGATGGCAAAGCCCCAGACGATCTCAGTTCGCTTTGCCATTCATGAGGTCACCAACAATGATGCTGCGGCAGTCGCACCCTGCGGCCACAAGATGTGCGCTGGTGGAAAGTGCTATGAGGTTGAGGAGGGAGTCATCGAAGGAACGCCATGCGATGCTCCTCGCACTGGCGATGCTTCAACTAACGACGATTCGATAACGCCTGCAGAGGAAGAACCGATTATCGAGGTTCCCGCCGCCCCACCTCTCCCACCGAGCTACCAATTCACACAGCGATCTCCTTTTGGCCGGGAGAACCCGTATCAAGCTGCAGCTATGGATTCCTTGAGTACATCCCAGGTCAGCATCCCGGCATCCGTGCTAGTCTCCCTGCTGGTTGAGCATGCTCGCAACGAGACTCAACTAGCGATGACGCGCGAATTGCTTGAAGAGCGAACCGCTTTCCTCGATCACATTCGCGAGCTGAGTGATCGCAATGCTCAATTGCAGTCGCAACTCGCAATCTCGCAGATTTACCTGGACTACCATGCGACCGCAAACGCTCTCGAGACCCCTGATGGGTCTTCGGATGTGCGTACTATCCAAGAGGATCTCTCCAATAT
>CAYXFO010000081.1:7381-13399 GCA_964464255.1 uncultured Pirellula sp. | reverse complement strand
ACTTACGTCGCTCGCTACGTGTTCCCTCACGCGTCCCTCGCTCACGCGTCGGGTTGTGATAATCCCTAAGAAAATCGTCGCCTCAACGACGCGAATAGTCAAAAAGTCCAACCTCTACTCGGCGGGATCGCTTTGCGGTCGATCTTCAGGTGGCTGTTCGTTTGGGTTGGTACATGCGATGGTCTTGATTCCCAGCGCATTGAACTTCTCCGCGAGCACTTGACGGGGACGATATTCGCCGTGCACGAGTCGTATCTCTTTGGGGGGACTCTTCATTCCTTGGACGAAACGAAGCAGATCGCTTTGATCTGCGTGCGCCGAGTAGCCTGTGAGTGTGTGGGTCTTGGCCCGCACTAAGAATTCCTCCCTGTCGATCGAAACTCCGCATTTACCGCCATGACAATCCTGGATCTTTCGTCCTAGGGTCCCGTAAGCTTGGAAGCCGACAAAGATAATATCGGTGGTAGGCTTGGAGATAAATGTCTTGAGGTATTCGACGACGCGGCCTCCGGTGCACATGCCGCTTCCAGCGATCACGATCGCCGGTTTGCCCGATCGCTTGAGATATTCGATATTCCCTCGCGACTCTCCTGCTTGGTCGAGTTCCACAAGGTTCCTGAAGACAAAGGGTTGTTTGTCGACGGTCAGGATTTCGTTGGCTTCCTCGCTCCAGTACTCCGACATCTGTTCGTAGATGTCGGTCAACTTAATCGCCATCGGCGAGTCGACAATGATATCGATGGCGTGGAGCAGAGAGCAGTTGGTTCGATGATCGATCCCTTCCATGATTTGGTTGAGTTCAAACAGGAGCTCTTGCGTGCGTCCCAAGCTGAATGCCGGGATGATGGTGACTCCGCGATTCTCCATCGTTTCGCACAGGATCGCTTCGAGCCTAGCCAGTCGCGTTTCCCGCCCCTCGTGAAGCCGATCTCCGTAGGTGCTTTCGAGGACCAGCACATCGGCTCGCTCTGGGCTAGCCGGTTCGCGGAGGATCGGCGTGCATCGAGAACCGATATCACCGCTGAATACAAAACGCTCGTCTCCGTGATCGAAATCGATATAGGACGAACCCAGAATATGACCGGCGGGCGAGTACCGAAAAGATGCTCCGCGCGGGAGCGATTGCCACTTGCCATACGGAACAGGCTTGATCAACGAGTTGACCTCCTTGAGGATCTGCGCTACGACCTTCTTGTTGCGAGTGATCCCGAGCCGTATCGAATCCTCGAGCATGATCGGCAGGAAACGAGCTGTCGGAGGAGTGCAATAAATCGGCTTGTTAAAACCAGCTTCGAGCAAATAGGGAATGCGACCGATGTGATCGATGTGAACATGGGTCAAAACCAACGCTTGAATACCATCGAGCGGAAACTGGATCTCCGCGCTGGGAAACCGTCGAGCATCTCGACCTTGAAAAGACCCACAATCGACGAGTACCGAATCGTTGTCGTTGTAGTGCAACTGGTGACAAGAACCGGTAACGCCCTCGTTACCGCCATGATGCGTGATGTGCATGTCTACGGAATTTCGTCGATGGAAGGGTTGATGGAAGGTTGTCAAACGGTACGGTGTCAGGAACCTGCTTGCTACCATGTCCGCTCGACAGACGCATGACGACATGACCGTCATGACATCATCGTCGGAGCATTGTAACCGATAGAATCGCCAACGATTGTGATACGGGTAATACGCGGAGGATCGGTCTGAGCCCCATCCTTGGCTCTATGCTCGAGATTCCCGACGCGCCTGGTACCACTCCCATGCAACTGGCAGAAGGCTGACGAAAATGATTCCAATCGTCACCAAGAAGAAATTTTTCTGGACGATCTCCCACGTTCCCATCCAGTAGCCTGCGACGAGGAATAGGGTTACCCAAACCACGCCGCCGACGATGTTATAAAACCAGAATCGGAGAAAATTCATTCGACCGATCCCTGCTACGAACGGAGCGAACGTCCGGACGATCGGGATGAACCGGGCGAGCACAATCGCTTTGGATCCATAGCGATCATAAAAAGCTTGAGCTCGCAGGAGATGGTTTTTATTGAACCAGCGGGAGGTTTCGCTGCGGAAGACGCGAGGTCCTAGATAATTTCCGATCCAATAGTTGACGGCATCCCCGGCGATAGCGGCGAAGCACAGCAGCGGCAACATCACCCACAGACTCAGCGGACTCCCCTCAATGGCGCACAACGCCCCTACGGCGAACAAGAGGGAATCGCCAGGCAAAAACGGGGTCACGACCAATCCGGTCTCGCAAAAAACGATCACTGCCAACACCAAATACAACCAACCCGGCCCAATCGCCTCCATCAATTCGCGCAAATGGCGATCCACATGAAGAATCCACTCGATCAAGCTGGACATTCCAGTGCCCTCGAGAAGCCACGAAAAGTAATGGGAAGTGATGAAGATAGGACCGGAAAACTTAGGTCCTATTCGGGTGCAGGGCCAGTCCAGTTCTGCAACAAAGGCGGAATTCAATCCTTTGCGCGGACTTCACCAACGGGGTGGCGTCGAGGCCACCCTGGCCCTGAGCGATGATTTTGGCCTTTCCCCAGTGAACCTCCACGATAAACTGATTGACTATTGTTCTAGGAAATCCATGGGATTGAGTGTTTCTATCGGGTGGTCGACGTCGGCTGCCACCGTGGATGATTTACCTAGGGAACAGACTGGTTGGATCCTCGAGTTGGACTCGGGACACCTCCGTCGCATTGTCAAAAAGTGGATTTATGGACCTCAGCAAACTTCGAAACATCGGTATCAGCGCACACATCGACTCGGGCAAGACGACCCTTAGCGAGCGGGTTCTGTTCTATGCTGGCCGAATCCACAAGATCGAGGAAGTCAAAGGGGACGGCGACGGAGCCACCATGGATTACATGGAGCTCGAGAAAGAGCGTGGGATCACCATCACCAGCGCCGCCACCCAACTTCAGTGGAAAGACCACATCATCAATTTGATCGACACCCCGGGCCACGTCGACTTCACCATCGAAGTCGAACGCTCCCTTCGCGTGCTCGATGGAGCCGTGCTGGTTCTATGCTCCGTCGGTGGCGTGCAAAGCCAATCTCTGACCGTCGATCGCCAAATGCGTCGCTATGGCGTGCCACGTCTGGCGTTCGTGAACAAGATGGACCGAACCGGCGCCGATGCCTACCGCGTCGCACAGCAAGTCCGTGACAAACTGCACGCCGATGCCGTCATGATGCAGATCCCTATCGGAGCTGGCGAAACGTTTGAAGGTGTCATCGACTTGGTGACCATGAAGGCCTACTTCTTCGATGGCAAAGACGGCGAAAATGTTCGGGAAGAAGAAATCCCCGCTGACTACAAAAACAAAGCTGCCGAAATGCGTCAAAAGATGCTCGAGAGCTTGGCGATGTACAGCGACGATCTGATGGAACTCCTCCTCGCCGAAGAGTCTGTTTCGGAAGACCTGATCTACAAGGTCTGCAAAGACGCTACCCAGCAACGTCGGATCACCCCCGTGTTCTGTGGCTCCGCCTACAAGAACAAAGGGGTGCAACTGCTGCTCGATGCCGTTCTTCGTTATCTGCCCAGTCCCCTCGAGCGAGACATTACCGCTCGCAAAGTCGGCGATGAAACGGTCAAGCTCGATCTGAAACCCGACCCGAATCTGCCGTTCGTCGGGATGGCGTTCAAGATCGTGGAAGATCCGTTCGGCCAGTTGACCTTCATGCGTATCTACCAAGGGAAGATCAACAAGGGTGAAATGTACATCAACCAGCGTACTAGCAAGAAAGAACGCTTCAGCCGCATCGTTCGCATGCACGCCGACAAACGCGAAGAAATCGACACCGCAGAAGCTGGCGATATCGTCGCTATCATGGGGATCGACTGCGCCAGCGGGGAAACCTACAGCAACGATCGCGATTACTGCACCCTCGAGAGCATGTACGTTCCCGACCCTGTGATCAAAGTCGCCGTGACTCCCGCCAGTCGCGCCGATGCGGACAAGATGAGTAAAGCCCTCAACCGATTCCGCAAAGAAGATCCGACGTTCCAAGTCTACAACGACGAAGAAACCAGCGAGACAATCATCTGCGGCATGGGTGAACTCCACCTCGACATCTACGTCGAACGGATGCGTCGCGAATACAAAGTCGAAGTCCAGGTCGGTGCGCCAAAGGTCAGCTATCGCGAAACCCCAGGCCTCGCTCAAGAATTCAACTACAAACACAAGAAGCAAACCGGTGGTTCGGGGCAGTTCGCTCACATCGTCGGCAAACTCTCCCCCATGGACCCCGAAGGAGAAAAGACTTTCGAGTTCGAAGACCATGTCACCGGCGGACGCATTCCTAAGCAGTTCATCCCACCGGTCGAAAAGGGATTCCGCGACTCGATGGGTAGAGGGCCCTTGGCCGACTTCCCCGTCGTCGGCGTGAAAGTCGACCTCAACGATGGTAGCTACCACGATGTCGACTCGAGCGAACGCTCATTCTACATCGCAGCATGCGACTGCTTCCGCGAAACCATGCGAGCATCCAATCCGCTGCTCCTCGAACCGATCATGAAGTGCGATATCGAATGTCCAGAGAACGACCAAGGCTCGGTTGTCGGTGACATCATCTCCCGTCGTGGCTTGGTCAACAATACCGATGCTCGCGATGGAGTCTCCTACATCACCGCAGAAGTTCCACTCGCCAATACCTTCGGCTATGCAACGGACCTCCGGAGCATGACCAAGGGTCAAGGAACCTTTGCCATGGAACTGGCACGCTACGCTCCGGTGCCGAGAAACCTGCAAGACGACATCATTGCTGAACGCAAGAAGCAACTGGCCGCCCTCGCCAAAGCCTAACGGTCCAGTCTCTGCTCTCACGGACAACTCTCCAGTGTCACTTTACAATGCTAGCACTCGGCTCGCTCCCGAGTGCTATGCGGTCAAAGTGCTATGCGGTAAAAGTGCTATACGCTAAAGGGGAGTGGATACCTCTACCCGCTCCCAGACTCGCCAAGATATGCTCTACTCAAGTTGTCGCGGGAGATCGCCGACAAGCATGAACGGTTCTTCATCTGCTGAGTTTGGTTTGGGTTTCCATGAGTCGCTACGGGAGTAATAGATGCATTCCTACAACCTGACCCACCTCAAGCAGCTTGAGGCAGAGAGCATCCACATCATCCGCGAAGTGGCGGCGGAGTTCAAAAAGCCGGTCATGCTCTATTCGATCGGCAAAGATTCCGCAGTGATGACCCACTTGGCGCTGAAGGCCTTCTATCCCGGCAAGCCGCCGTTCCCCTTCATGCATATCGACACGACCTGGAAGTTCAAGGAGATGATTCAGTTCCGAGATACCTATGTCAAGAATGAGCTCGGCATTGAATTGATCGTGAACATCAACCACGAAGGATTGAAGCTCGGGATCGACCCGTTTGAGAACAGCGATAAACACACCGAGGTCATGAAGACCGACTCTCTGAAATCGTCTCTCACCAAGTACGGTTTCGATGCCGCGTTTGGTGGAGCTCGTCGCGATGAAGAGAAGTCTCGAGCCAAGGAACGGGTCTTCTCATTCCGCGATCGCTTTCACCGCTGGGATCCCAAGAACCAACGACCCGAGCTTTGGAATCTGTACAACGGTCGTGTCAACCCAGGGGAATCGATCCGTGTGTTCCCCCTATCCAATTGGACGGAATTGGATGTGTGGCAGTACATCTACCTCGAGAAGATCCCACTGCCCGACTTGTACTTAGCGAAAATGCGACCGGTGGTCGAACGAAATGGAGTGTTGATCCATCCCAACGACGATCGATTCCAACTTCGACCGGGCGAAAAGATCGAGAACAAGATGGTGCGATTCAGGACCCTGGGATGTTGGCCGTTGACAGGAGCCGTGGAGTCCAACGCAACCACACTGCCGGAGATCATTCAGGAAATGCTCCTGACCAAGACGTCCGAACGCCAAGGTCGCGTGATCGACAAAGACGGCGGCGGCGCAGGTATGGAACTCAAGAAGATTCAAGGATATTTCTAAAGATGTCGCACCAAA
>CAYXFO010000081.1:0-7371 GCA_964464255.1 uncultured Pirellula sp. | reverse complement strand
GGATGGTGGAGGTGCTGGAATGGAACTGAAGAAGATTCAGGGGTATTTCTGAGATGTCACACCAAAGCGAATTGATCGCCAAGGATATCTTGGCCTACCTCGAACAGCACGAGCGCAAAGAACTGCTCCGGTTCATCACGTGCGGCAGTGTCGACGACGGCAAAAGCACGCTCATCGGTCGCTTGCTCTACGATAGCAAGATGATTTACGAGGACCACCTCGCTCAGCTAGAAAACGAAAGCAAGGTGCATGGCACCACCGGAGGCAAGTTCGACCCTGCCTTGGTGACCGATGGTCTGCGAGCCGAACGCGAGCAGGGAATCACGATCGATGTCGCGTATCGTTACTTCTCAACCGCCAAACGCAAGTTCATCATCGCCGATACGCCCGGCCACGAGCAATACACGCGTAACATGGCTACCGGGGCGTCGACGGCAGACTTGGCGATCATCCTGATCGACGCGAGACACGGCGTTTTGACTCAGACCAAACGACACAGCTTCATCGTCTCCCTTCTTGGGATTCGTCACGTGATTGTGACCGTGAACAAGATGGACTTAGTGGAATACAGCCAAACGCGATTCGATGAGATTTGCGAGGACTACAAGGACTTCGCATCGCGGCTTGATTTGCCGGACCTGCACTTCATACCGTTAGCTGCGCTCCATGGCGAAAACGTTGTTGATCCCAGCCCCAACATGCCCTGGTATCGCGGCAGTACGCTGATGAGTTTCCTGGAATCGGTCTACATCGGTTCGGATCGCAATCTCGAGGACTTCCGGCTTCCGATCCAATATGTCAATCGTCCCAATCTCGACTATCGAGGATTCTGCGGCACGATCGCCTCCGGGATCGTTCGCAAGGGAGATGAGATCATGGTCTTGCCATCCAAACGAACGAGCCGAATCAAACGGATCGTGACTTTTGATGGGGATATCGACGAAGCGTTTTGTCCGCAGTCGGTAACGTTGGTTTTGGAGGATGAAGTCGATTGCTCGCGCGGCGATATGATCGTTCGTCCTGGGAATGTGCCCAAGGTATCGAATACTTTCGATGCAACCATCGTATGGCTCAACGCCGATGCCATGATTCCAGGCAAAACCTATCTATTCAAACATACCACGCAGACCGTTGCGGGACAGATCGATTCGCTGCGATACCGAGTGGATGTGAACACTCTCCACCGCACCCCCTCACCCGAGTTGCAACTCAACGAGATCGGACGCTGCTCCATCACGGTCAACCAGGATCTGTTCTTCGATGCGTATCGTCGCAACCGCGGAACAGGGTCGTTTATCATCATCGACCGTATCACGAATGCGACCGTCGGAGCGGGGATGATCTCCGACCGCGATACCGTACGCCAGCGCACGGCATCGTGGGAAGCCGAAGAAAAGGATAGCGATGCGGGGATCGTGCGATCGGATGTGACGAGCGACGAGCGGCAGGCCCGTTTTGGTCAAAAGCCAGCGACGGTTCTGCTGACCGGACTGACAGGCACAGGCAAGTCGACGATCGCGCGAGCCACTGAACGACTCCTATTCGATCGCGGCCGGGCAGTCACCGTGATGGATGGCGAATTGATGCGCCGAGGGGTCAACGTCGACTTGGGTTACTCGACCGAAGATCGAAGCGAGAATCTGCGGCGTTCTTCCCACATCGCGAAACTGTTCAATGATGCTGGACTGCTCTGCATCGCAGCGTTTGTGGCACCGAGCCAATCTGTTCGAGATCGGGTCGCTGATGTGATCGGACGGGATCGATTCCTTGTGATTCACTGCGATGCAGACGAGTCGACGCGGAAAGCTCGCGACACCAAAGGGCACTACGCACAAGCCCTGTCGGGCAAGATGCCGAACTTCCCCGGTGTCAGCGCTCCCTACGAAGCCCCGGAAAACGCCGACCTCATTCTCAACACGGCTGAGTTGTCTATATCCCAATGCGCCGAAGCAATCGTCGAGTTGCTCGCGAAACGAGGATTCGTTCGGTAATAGGCGACCTAACTCCACGCTACGCTGATGCTTCGCTTTGAGATCACCTGGAAACGTGCAACTTCAATTTTAGGATCGATGCTCGGGCACGATCGATTTCCACCACGCTTCGATGTTTCCCCGCAATTGCTCGAGAGAACCGGAGTTGTCGAGGCAGTCGGTAGCCGCGTCCCGTTTTTTCTCGATATCGATTTGTGACGCTTCACGTGCGTCAAACTGTGTTTCGCTCCACCCCCGTTGCTTGGCTCGTTCGCGGCGCATGTCGAGGGGCGAGTCGACAAACACGACGCGATCGCAACTGTCGATCCATCCCGACTCGATCAAGAGCGGGACATCGAGTACCACCACATCGAGATCCGGATTGGCCAAGGCTGCCTTCAGTGATTCCCGGATGCGTTTGCGGATGCGAGGATGAGTAACACTCTCCAGAAACCTTCGATGGGAGATTGCGGTCGGTTCCTCTCCGAATACGATTCCAGCCACTTTCGATCGCTCGATCTGACCTGTTGCTGGGTTGAGGATCTGATCGCCGAATTGCTTGCGCAGGATCTCGATGACCTCGGCTTCGCGCAGTACTTCATGCCCAATCGTATCGGCATGAATGACTTGTGCACCCAGATGCTGCAGATGACGAGTCACTTCGCTCTTTCCACTCGCAACGCCGCCGACGATACCTACGACCAAGGGGTGTTTCATATCGGTTCACATTCCGACCAGTTGCGACCGCTTTTCACATCGACCTTCAAGGGGACTCGCAGCGGCATGACCTGGGTCATTTCCGTACGAACGATATCCGCCAATGCGGCTCGATCTTCGGGATGAACCTCGAAGAGGAGTTCGTCATGGATCTGCAACAGCATCTGGGCTCGGAGTGTTGATTGCTTCAGCCGCTTAGCCACACTGATCATGGCTAGTTTGATCATGTCTGCCGCCGAGCCTTGGATCACGGTATTGACCGCCATCCGTTCCGGCTCGAGGAGTTGTTTCTTCTTGGCTTCGTCTAGGGTATTGAAGTCGCGGATCCCTTTCAGGTATCTCCGTCGTCCTGACATCGTGGTTACAAAGCCGCGGGCTCGGCAATCGATCAGGGTCTGAGCAATAAACGCGCGCACGTTCGGATATCTTGCGAAGTACTCATCGATGAACGTACTGGCTTCGCCTCGAGAGATACCCAACCCTTTGGCTAACCCGAACGGGCTTTGACCATAGAGGATGCCGAAGCTGACTGCTTTCGCATTGCGCCGCATCGCCGAGGTCACTTGCTCGAGAGGAACGCCCTGCACTTGGGCTGCCACCGCAGTGTGGATATCGACATCCTCTTCGAATGCCTTGCTCAAGTTCGGGTCTCCGCAGCAGTGGGCCAAGACCCGCAATTCGATCTGCGAGTAATCGGCAGTCAGCAACAGCCAATCCGGTTCTCCAGCGATGAATGCGGATCGAATCGATCGACCTTCAGGAGTTCGCACAGGGATGTTCTGAAGGTTCGGGTCAACACTGCTGAGTCGTCCGGTAGCAGCGATATCTTGTCGATACGAAGTGTGAACTCGGCCCGTGTTGGGGCTGACCAATCTCGGAAGGGACTCGACATAGGTGCTGAGCAATTTCGCAAGTTGACGATATTCGATGATTTTTGCTGGCAACGGATGTTCGAGCGCCAGTTCCTCGAGCACTTCAGCATCGGTGCTGGGCCCCGTTTTTGTTTTCTTGACCACACGCAGTCCGAGTCGCTCAAACAAAATCTGTCCCAATTGTTTTGGGCTATCGGGGTTGAACGACTCGCCCGCGATCTCCATCACTTGTGACCGAAGCAATTCCAATTGCGATGCGAATTGGGAGTGCAACTCAGCGAGCCGCTGCGTATCGATCCGGATACCGAGGAACTCCATATCCGCCAAGACATCGATCAGGGGCAATTCCAACGTTTCCATCAGTGGCAGCAGGGACTCGGCAACCAATCGCTCTCGCATGGGTTCGCGGCAACGCATCGGAATGTCGACATCCTCGGCGGCATATTGGCCAACATCCAAGATCGGAATCTGATCCATGGTCTTCTGATTCTTGCCGGTTCCGATCAGCGTTTCGATCGCGACCGAATCGACACCGAGCCAACGTTTGGCAATATCCCCGAGATCGTGATTCCGTCCGCCAGCATCGAGCAGATAGTCAGCTACCATCGTGTCAAAGGCGATGTTCTTGATCGGCATGCCATGAGCCCGCAACACAATCGCGTCGAACTTGATGTTTTGGCCGATCCAGTGCTTGCCCGTATCGGCGAAGTATGGCAACAGGGCGCCGCGCACTTGCTCGAGTTCCATGCAGACCGATCCCGATGGCCCCTTGATCGGGATGTAGGCTGCCTGGCCTGGTGCCCAGCACAAACTGATACCCACCAACGATGTATCGCGAGGACGCGTCGATGTGGTCTCGGTATCGATAGCGATGATGCTGGCGGCGTTCAGATCAACGCATAATGCGTTGAGTTCATCAGTCGATTGAATGAGTCGATAACCCTCGGTACTAAGACGTGCTCTGGGCTTGTTCGATTCCGACTCCGATCCCGTTGCATCGCCCGTGGGATTGAGAAAGACCTCGGCCAGTCTTCGAAAACCCAGGTCGCGGAAGAGGTTCTCCAACTCCGATGCATCGGGTTTGCCAGGCCGCATGTCTCGCCAATCGATGGGGAGAGGAACATCGGACTTGAGCCGAACCAAATCGCGACTTAGATAGGCATCGCTGCGATGCTCGACCAGTTTCTCTCGCTTCTTGTCTCCGACCACTTGATCCAAGTGCGAGTAAATTTCATCGAGCGATCCGAATTGATCGAGCAACTGTTGGGCGGCCTTGGGTCCAATGCTCGGTACACCGGGCACATTATCGACCGAGTCCCCGACCAACGCTTGGAAATCGACCACTTGATCAGGCCGGATCGACCAAGTTGCCATCAACTCCTCTTCGCCGAAGAGTTCGTTCTTGCGAAGATTCAGCATCTTGACCTTCGGGGTGATCAATTGGCGACAGTCCTTGTCGCTGGTCACTAGCAGCACGCGTGCTCCATGAGTTGCGGCTCGGTGCGCGATGGTAGCCAAGATATCATCGGCTTCGAAGCCTGCGACCGACACGCGAGGAATCCCCAGGATACGAAGGGAATCGACGATCAATCCCATCTGGGCTCGCAGCGCTTCGGGCATCTCTTCGCGATGTGCTTTGTAGCGATCGTACATCTCGTTGCGAAACGTGATATCCGATTCATCGAAGGCGCAAACCAAATACTCCGGCTTCCATTGCTGCAGAAGGTTTGCGATATCGCGCAGAAACCCATGAACAGCACCGACCTCCACTCCTTGCGGGCTCGTCATCGCAGGCAGTGCGTGAAACACCTGATAGATCAGCGAATGCGAGTCGACCACGATGATCAAATCATCGGGATGGGGACTGTCGCCTGAATGGGGATTCGAAGGTGTGTGGGGCTGAGAAGCGGGCTCAACGGGTGCGCTTTCAGCGGGGGACATAGGCACCGTAGCTGCAGTCTCCTCGTCAAAGGAAAACAGCATCGGTTGTCGGGAGGAGGAGGTGGATTTTTTTGGCATCCCACCATCGTCCTGCGAAATCGAACGGCTGGCAACCGCCCTAGCGAGCAGACCGATGCGGATTGTAGACCATCATCCGATCGGGATCGATTTGATAGGTGCCACCGTAGGGAGTCCGATGCAATCTCTGGTCGGATAATCCCACGCGAAACAGCTCGATCATGTTCAAATCGGGGTTGCGGCCGGTCTGTTGTCGATATTCCGCCACCATGCGATTGAGCCGTTCAAGATTCTCCTGATCGGCAACTTCCCGATACTGTTCCCATTGCCAGAGCCCCAGCGATACCACGACTGTCGCAAAGCTGAGCCAAGAGGCCGGGGCGAGTATCTTTGAAAAGGCAAACGAAATTGCAGAATGAATCATGATGCGGTTTCCGAAAAGCTGCCTTCCCTCAGAAAGACTAGCTCGCGAATTCCGCCCTTGGCAACTCCGTTTCGGTGTACATCCTCACACTCCAGTCCACCTGTAGCGTTCGTGCCGAAGAAACACTTCTAGCGACTTCAATGGACTCGAGGGTGGCAGATCTTTTTACCGGCCGTCTCGTTCGTCCTTGCCGTCTCCTTCGTCCTCGTCTCCATCTTCTTCTTCCTCGTCGTCCTCTATTTCAGCGAACACAAACGCTGCTCGGACGGGGGGAGGCATGGGGCTATTTGGACCGCGGACACTGCGCCAAACGATATCTCCCAGGAGCAAATCGTCGGCGGCATCTTCCTTGCTCAAGTCGAGTTTCTCGGACATTTCCGCGCCCCAGGCCAAGGCGTTGTTGGTTTCGTACAAATCGACTTGTGCCGGGAGAGCCATGTAGGGGGTCACGTCCGCAGTCTTGCCGAAGCTGGTGTACATCGGATTGGCTGCTGCATCGAACTGCGTCATCGGTTCGAGTCCAAGTATCAGTTCCATCGTGCGCAGCATGCTGGCTGTTGTATACAGGGTCGAGTCGACTGTCCCTTTTCGAATGTAGGGACTGATCGCAAGGGCGACTGTTCGGTGCGCATCGACATGGTCTGATCCATTTTGGGCATCGTCTTCGATCACGAAGATCGCAGACTCTTTCCAGTATCGACTCTTGGAAATCGTTTCGACGATTTGACCGAGCGCAACATCGTTGTCTGCAACCATGGCGGTCGGAGTTTTCTTGCCGATCCGTGTGCCGCTGGTGTGGTCGTTGCCGATGCGAAGAACGACGAACTGAGGGAGATTGTCTTCGCGATCGAACTGGGCCAACCGCTCAGCGAATCGTTTGGCTCGATCGATATCCATGTAATCCAAATCGTAGGATCGATACATCGGATCGAAATGACCTTCAAGGGTTGCTACCTTGGCGTTCCCTGGATCGCTAGGCGTAGGGCCATTATTGATGAACTCGCCGAAGCTATAGTAGCTGACCCCAGCCTTCTTGCATTGATCCCAAAAGTAACCGCTCGATGGTGCAGCGATGTCATACGCACCTTCGGAGGTGTATCCGATTTTGTTTCGTCCTCCGCGATAGCTCAGTGGCCATCCCCGTTCGACGAAGTCGGTCGCATAGGCGGCCATTGTCCATTCGTGACCATCGGCACTCACTTCGCTTTCGACGTAAAAATTATCCAAAGTCACAAACTCTCGTACCAAGGCGTGATGGTTGGGAGTCACCTTTTCGGGAAAGATGCACAACTCCGGATCGCCGTTGCCTCGATCCTTCATGTCGCCAAAGACTTGATCATACGTGCGGTTCTCTTTGATGATGTAGAAGCAATATTTGATCGGGCATGGATCCCCGACGCGCGATGGGATCACGGAATCGGCAGCGGTC
>CAYXFO010000080.1:0-13406 GCA_964464255.1 uncultured Pirellula sp. | reverse complement strand
TGACAATGCCGTTGGGCGTAGCGGATCGAATTGGATTGTTTTGACTTCGGATCCGAGAATGGCGAGAGCGTTCGCATCCGAACCCGACTGGGGCGAAGTGTCCACTCGCTCGGACATCCCTGTTTGGACCGACGATTTCGCAAGCGTCCTGCCGGTCATTCGATTCTGAGCTGTTCGGCGAAGCGTGCAATATGGATTAGGAATCGATGCTGCTATCGATCATTTCGGGGTCGTCGTCGGTAGAATCCCCAGTGTAGGGGCTATCGAGCATTTGGATGTAGCTGTCGTAACGGCGGGGATCAAGCCGTCCATCGGCGACTGCATCTTTCACCGCGCAATCATTTTCATGATGATGGGAACAGTTCGGGTATCGGCAATGGGATGCGAACGGTCGGATATCTCGGAACAGTCCGGTCAATTCCTCTGCAACGACATCCCATAATTGAAATTGCCGCACACCAGGAGTATCAACCAACGCGCCACCTTCGGGAAGGTCGAACCATTCCGATGTAGTCGTTGTGTGTTTTCCTTTTTGGTTTTCAGCGCTCACCGCTTGGACCCGTTGGTTCAAGCCTGGAGATATCGCGTTCAAGATCGAGGACTTGCCGACACCGCTTTGACCGATCACAACACTGACGCAACCCCGCGTCATTCGTTTGAGATGTTCGATCCCCCAACCGGTTGCCGCGCTGACCATCCAGACGCTGTAACCCATTTGTGCATAGTTCCCGATCAATGACTGCAGTGAACCGGGGTCGATCAAGTCGCATTTGTTGATGCAGATCGATGCATCGATCCGATTCAGTTCAGCCGTCGCGAGAACTCGGTCAATCAAGTTCGGTTTGATAGTCGGTTCGGCCGCGCTGGTCACGATCAGCAACTGATCGATATTGGCGGCCATGACATGGCGTCTCTGTTTGCTTGTGCGGCTGAGTTCGGAACGTCGTGGTTCGACTTTTAGGATCCAACCTTGGTCTTGACCATGCGGTTCGATCTCGACGCGATCGCCGGTGACGACGATGTGACGTTGCTGGGTGGAAACATTTTTCAAGACTCGGCGAACGGCACATCTTAGGATACGACCGTCATCGGTCTTTGAGATCGATTCCAAGCCGTGAACCCGGATGACGGTGCCTTGGAGGGATCCATCCGATGTTTCCAGATCGATATTCTGAAGGAGATTAGCGTCTCCGTCACCTAATTTTCCGCGGACGGTTCGGCGACGGGTCAAGTCTCCTTTGCCGCTGACCCGTTGCGATCCAACGGTATCGATTTCCTCGCGTGCTTCGCCATAATCGCGAGTTAGATCGCCGCGACGCGGTTGGCCTTGGTGTCCTTTTCGAAACTCGACTCGATGCTTGTTGGGCTTCTTGGCGCACATAAGCGTTATCGGGCTATGAGAGGCTCGCTCGCCTCGCCCGATGTGGTTTGTTTTCTGGACTCATGTACGCTTGGACCGATGAGCTCGGTGATCTCCGCTTCGTCCAACTCTTCGCGTTGCATCAAGGCTTCCTTGAGTTTTTCCAGTTCTTCTCTGCGAAGATGCAGCGTATCGATAGCACGGCGATCGGCGGCGCGAAGCGTGTCGCCGATTTCCGCATCGATGATTTCTTGGGTTCGTTCGCTGAACTGCCGTTGCTGATGAATCTCGCGGCCAAGAAACGGGTCGCTGTCAGAAAGCTTGTAGGAAACGGGGCCTAGTTTTGAGCTCATGCCCCAATGGGAAATCATTCGCCGAGCGAGCGAAGTGGCGCGTTCCAGGTCGTTCTCTGCACCGACCGACGTTTCATCGTAAACGATGCGTTCGGCGGCTCGACCTGCGAGCAACACGACCAATTGATCGTGGATCTCACCTTCCGACATATTCATGCGATCTTCTGCAGGGAGGATTTGGGTCGAGCCCAGGGATTGGCCCCGCGGAACGATCGTTACCTTGTGAACGCGTTGGGCTCCAGGCAAGAACCATGCGGCCAGAGTGTGTCCCGCTTCGTGATATGCGGTCTTCTCTTTTTCGGCGGGCAGCATGACTTCTTCTCGCTTGGCACCCATCAAAACCTTGTCGCGAGCGTAGTCGAAATCCTCCATCGAAACGCGCGTTTTGTCGTGTCTGGCCGCCCACAACGCTGCTTCGTTTACAATGTTTCGGATATCAGCGCCAGTAAGTCCCACAGTGGCTTGCGCCATGCGGTGCAAGTCCACATCGTTGTCCAAGGGGACTTCGCGAACGTGTACTTTGAAAATCTCTTCGCGGCCTTTGAGCGTAGGGCGGCCCACAGTGATGTGGCGATCGAAACGTCCGGGACGGAGCAACGCAGGGTCCAAGACATCCGGACGATTGGTGGCAGCCATGACGATAATGGATTCGTTGGGCGCGAAACCGTCCATCTCACTCAATATTTGATTGAGCGTCTGTTCTCGTTCGTCGTGTCCTCCACCGAGCCCGGCACCGCGCTGTCGTCCAACGGCATCGATTTCGTCGATGAAGATGATCCCGCGTCCCTGCTCCTTCACCGTTGCGAACAAATCGCGAACGCGCGAGGCACCCACCCCCACGAACATCTGGATGAACTCGCTGCCGTTGACCGAATAAAAGGCAACTCCCGCCTCGCCGGCAACCGCTCGGGCCAGAAGGGTCTTACCGGTGCCTGGGGGACCATTGAGAAGAACACCCTTGGGGACGCGGCCACCGAGCTTTTGAAACTTCTCGGGTGCCTTCAAAAACTCAACAATCTCTTTCAGGTCTGCTTTGACTCCTTCGAGTCCGGCCACATCGTCAAACGTCACATGCTGGTCGCTTGCTTCAAACCTCTTCGCCGTCGAACGAGTGAACGAATTGAGGAATCCGCCTCCCATCATGTTCTCGCGACTCCTTCGCATGAACAGATAGATTGCCAACGCGAGCAATCCCAAGGAAGCGAACGAGAGGATCAAGTAAAGAGTGCTGGCACCCGTGTTGGATACCACATCGTAAACAAATGGTTCGGCAGCCGATTCCCCCTCGGTTTTCTCCTTTGACTTCAGGCGAATGGATTCGAGCTTCTCGAACAACTCTCGCTTGACTTCCCCTTCTGCAGGAATCGCAGTCTCGAAACGACGCAGAAGCTTTTCTCTCGTACCATCGGCAAGTGTCTTGGGTGGAATGGGCTTGTCGAATGCGTCGTAGGTAATCGGCGCTTCGGGTGGAACGGTAAATGTCCCCTCAATCGAGCCCGGATAGACGATCACTCGGCGAATGTTGTTCCCCTCCAACTGCTCTAGAAAGAAGCTGTAGTCGATCCTAGATGACTGGGGCGCGTTGCGCATGAAAAGCAATGCGAATAGGGTCACCAAGATGAGCAAGATCCACCAAACGCTCGTGGGTCGCCGGGGCGATGGGGTGTTTTGGCTCGTTCCTTTGGGTTCTTGCGGTTTTTGGTTCATTTTCTCACTGACCGAAGATCGGGCGGTTGTCAGCCTACCGGGTTCGTGCAATTGGTTTTTCCTGCAACAACCGAATTGTAGCTTATCCTGGCTCCTCTCGGCAGTGCTGGCGCCTTCTCGCCCAGTGCAACGAAGACGGGCTTGGCTTGTAGGCCGGATTTTGCTACTCCGAAGGTGATCCGCGGTTCCAATTGAAACGCTCACCCATTCGATGAGGGAACCGCTGAAATTCCAGGTGAAGGAAACCATCAAAAATGCCTGTTGAAATCACCGATCCGGCGACCGATGCACAACCCTTCGCCCGTACTGAACAATTATTTGCACTGATGGAAGCCAAGCATTCCGTGCTGGCTGACTTGCGAACCCTGGCGGTGACGCAGAGCGAAGCTATCCACAAACAGGATATCTCCGAATTGCTGAATCTGCTTGCCAGAAAGCAGGTTCTGATGGATCGGCTGATGACCTTGCAGCAGCGTTTCGTGACTTTCCAAGACGAAGATCCCGAACTGCGAATCTGGTCGAGCCCGGACAGGCGAAAAGCATGCCAAGAAACGAAGCGAACATGCGACCAATGGATTCAGGAAATCCTGGTGATGGAGCAACGAGCCGCTGACGAGATGACCGCTCAACGCGATGCAGTCGCCGGGCAATTGCTTCAAGTTTCGGACTCGATGCGTTTGTCGCGTGCCTATGGGTTCGAGGGAATCGCCAGCGAAGATGACGACGGTGGTCTTTCCCTGGATGGTTGATTGGAATCGCAAGCACTTGCCGTGTTGGGCTAAACCCCTAGAAGCCTGAAAACAAAGGAACTCGTCGAATGTTCACTCCCGGAATCACGCAATCGCTAGAGGAAACGATCGCCTTTGCTGAGCGAAGGCACGCGATCCTCGCGGGTAATCTCGCCAATATGGACACACCCGGTTACAAGACCCGGGATCTCTCGGTTCCGGAGTTCCAGGCCAGTCTCAAACAACTGATGGCGGCAGACAAGATGCGAGGGGTCGCTCCATCACCCGGCGATGGATCGCTCGGTGCAGCGTCGGGTGAAAAAGGGCCCCGAATTGCTCATGAGCAAGCCGTGCGAGAAGTTCGCGATGCCTCGACGCAAGTCGTTTATCACGATGGCAGCGACGACAATCTCGAAACGCAGATCGCTGAAATCGCAAAGAACCAGTCGATGCATTCCACCGCAGTTGCGTTGCTCAAGTCTCAATATCGGACCATGCAGATGGCGATCGCCGGCAATGTGGCCGTATAGTAATCTAAAGCCAGGTGGGCTCGGCGCCCCCTCAAATGTGATAATTCAAATCGAACATCGACTCGTCGACCGAGCCGTTGCGAATTTTGAGTTTAGGTTTCTCCAGGACGACCGTTGAATGCGGATTCACCGAGGAGGTAACCCAGACGCTCGAACCGATCACGCTGTGATGTCCGATCACGGTTTGGCCACCAAGAATCGTCGCGTTGGCGTAGATCACCACATGATCTTCGATGGTGGGATGACGCTTGGTTCCACGCACGAGGTCCCCATTCGCATCCGTAGCAAAGCTGAGTGCCCCCAGCGTGACTCCTTGGTAGATCTTGACATGATCTCCGATCTCGCAGGTTTCTCCGATCACCACACCTGTGCCGTGATCGATGAAAAAGTACTCGCCGATGCGAGCTCCGGGATGAATGTCGATCCCCGTCTGTTTGTGGGCCCATTCGCTCATCATACGAGGAATGAATGGGACCTTCAGGCGATACAATTCATGGGCGATCCGGTAGATGGTGACCGCCTCCAAACCTGGAAAACAGAAGACAATTTCGTCCCGGTTGGTCACGCTCGGATCTCCTGCATATGCCGCATCGACATCTTTGGCGAGCACTCCTCGGAGTTTCGGAATGCATTCGAGCAAAGCGATTGCGATCTGTTGGCCCCGAGCTTCATAATCCACCGCCTCCCGGCAACCCTCGAGCTGCACGCTGTTGGATCGGTCGGCATGGATCAACGCTCGGGTGATTTGCGTCGTAAGTCGATCGTGCAAGGCATCGATCAGGTTCCCGACATGGTAGGTGACATTGCCAGCGTGCAGTCCCTCTCTGCGCCGAAAGCCCGGGTAGAGGATATCCTTCAAATCCTCGAGAATTTGGACGACCACTTCGTACTTGGGTAGCGGGCAGTGCCCCAAATGATTGATCCGATCCGACGCATGGTAGGTCTTGACGATCTCGTCGGTGAGTCGAGGAAGTTGTTCTTTGAGCCGAGAATCCGAAGCCATTGCGTGTCTCCGACACCGAATGTGGGAACCGATTCCGTCAAATCGACGCGTTCTAAGTACTGCGAACGAGTTTTTCATTGTAGCCGATAAATTCTTCGCGTCTTTCCCAGTTTGCCAGCTCTCGCCACTTCCTCTGGCCACGCAGCACGAAGTTTCGCTATCCCTCTGTGGGTGGCGGAGTTGCGACGGATGAGAAGCACTGCTCCAAGGACTTTTTTCAATGACTTTTACGCGATATGTGATGTTCTTGCTCGGAGGGTTGTTCTCGACCCTCGCGGTTCCTCATGCCTGTGCGCAATCCGAGCTGAAGGTCCGCGATTTGTGCCGTCTCAAGGGTCAGGAAGAAAACGTCCTCCAGGGGGTCGGGTTCGTAGTCGGTCTGAAAGGAACCGGGGATGGCGATGGAAACAAGCCGATGCTGCGAGCGCTCGCTCGGGCACTCCAAAACCTCGGAGCCCCAGTAGCCTCCGATGCGGATGGTCGATTGGTTGAAAAGGAGCTAGCCAGCGCGAAGAATGTCGCGATGGTATTCGTGACGGTCAGGATCCCGCCAGCAGGTGCAGAACAGGGGGACACAATCAGTTGCACCGTCAGCGCGACCCATGCCAAAAGTCTCGAAGGGGGGACTCTGCTCCTGACGCATCTTCTAGGACCGCGAGCCGATCGCCCTGAAACTTACGCGCTCGCACAAGGCCCCCTGGTGGTGGAAGATCGCAAATATCCCACCACGGCAAAAATCGTGAACGGCTGCAAAATCGAAAGACCGATTCGAACTGCATTTATGCTCAATGACAAGATCACGCTGGTTCTCGATCCCGATCACGCATCGTTCACCACTTCGCAGTATCTCGAAGATGTGATCAATGATTTCTTGCGGCCCGGAAGCCGAAGTTTCTCACGTTCCGGACCTGCGGTTTCGGGTGATGGGAACTTGTTCGCAAAAGCAATCGATCAAACGCATGTCGAAGTTGCGATCCCGACTGCGTATCGTGAACGTCCGGTGCAATTCGTGTCTCTCATCCTCGATATCGATTTGATCAACTTGCAGGGATCCCGCCGCGTTGTAATCAATGAAAAGGAAGGGACCATGATCATCGGCGCTGATGTTCTTGTCGCGCCCGTTGCCATCTCGCACAAGAACCAATTGAGCATCTCTACCCGCTCGCCTATCTCCGGTGAATTCGTCGGGGTCAGTTCTCGCGATGGAGCAAATACCCCCGCAACCCTCAAGAATCTCGTCGATGCCCTCAATGCGCTGAACGTCGCCACGGAAGACAAGATCGCGATCATCAAAACCCTGAAACGTCAAGGGAATTTGTACGGCGAAGTCATCTTCGAATAGCATTCGCAAAGGAATCCCAAGCACTATGACGATCGATCCCATCCGAAATCCCATGATCGATTCAACCGCGACCCATGCAGGAGTCACCCAAACGCTGCAGTCTGGAAAAGACGAGGGTGATTTTCAGCAACAGTTTCGAACTCTGCTCAGCAAAAAAGAAAGCTTGGATGCTGGACCTGGAACGGCCCGCGACGATTCCGAGCTTCACAAAGCGTTTACCGATTTCGTGGGGCAAACGTTGTTCGGTAGGCTGATCGCCTCGATGCGAGCGACCCAGCAAGAGCCTGCGTATATGGACGGCGGGCAAGCCGAGAAAATCTTCCAGGGCCAACTCGATCAAGTTCTTGCCGAGGAAATGACCGAATCGTCGGCCGACACGATCGCGGATCCGATGTACGAACTGTTCCGCATGCGAAAACCCTAGGGTTTGCGCAGATCTTCGAACTCGACTCGTGTGTTATCGATTTCGCCCGGATCGTATTTCGCACCCCATTCCTTGACAGTGCAATCGTAATGCTAGCACGCGATATTGAGCTAGCATTTGTAGCGCGTGCTAAATATGGTGCTTTGCTTGATTTGGTGAAAAGCACTTTCTATTCTACGCGGACTTTTGGTAACCGATGCAACGCGAGTAGCACCGGGTGCCAGGTGCGAAGGATCGTCACACTTTTCGTCAGGTACTCACTACGCGTCTTGTCAACGAAGGAATCGTTTCGACATTTCTTGTTTGTGATGAGCGTATCGGGAACGCACTGAGGTGCGAGTCCTACCCGTCGTGAAGAGGATCGAATCCCAATCACCGATTGCCTAATCGAAGATCGAATGGCTCGAAGATCGAATTGATTGTTCATTCTACAAAGGGAGGATCCTGACCGATGGCAGACAAGCCGCTGATTGGACTGAATTGCGATTACCGTGGGGTGCATCAGGGTGCACCCGCCTATTGCTATCTCGCTGCGGGTTATTTTGATTCCATTGTCAACGCGGGAGGTATACCAGTCCTTTTGCCGCCATCGATCGATTTGGCGAGCATCGACCAAGTCTTGGATTTGCTCGATGGCTTTGTGTTGGTCGGGGGAGCAGATCTTGATCCTCGAAACGACGGCTACATGTTGCACAGTTCGATTCGCCCGATGGATCCGCGGCGCGAGACGTTCGATCGCCGGCTAGCGTCTGCGATTGCAAATCGTCGCATGAGCGTCATGGCGATCGGCGCGGGAATGCAACTGATCAACATCATCGAGGGGGGAAACCTTTTCTATGACATATCGATCGATGTGCCCAACGCGCTGCAACATCGCGATCCCCACGATCCCTACCATCGCCATTCCTTGGTTGTCGAGGCTGATTCGATCGTCGGTCGCGTTTATGGCGAAGGGGAAATTCGTGTCACCAGTCGCCATCACATGGCAATCGATCGACTCGCCGATTCATTCCGAGTAACCGCTCGATGCCAAGACGGCATTATTGAAGCTATCGAGAACAAGCACGATGACTGGTTCGTGGTGGGCTGCCAATTCCACCCGGAATCGCATGCCGCAAGCGCCTTGGATATCCGCATTTTTGAAGAGTTTGTTCGAGGGGTCGCAATGCGAGTGGGTGGGCTGGAATTGGCAGCCGCTTGATCACCCGCCGACTCAGCACAGTATCAGCAACAAAAGCTGCGGAAATACTGCGACCTCCCTCTTGGGAAAATGCCATGGATGGCTCCGGGGTTTCTTGGAATCCCGGTGTGGCACGGAGGCCACTTTTTTTCCTCTTCTCAGGTCGACCTTGAGTTCTCCACGATCTTCGCTGTTGATCAGCGAAGATTTCTGCTGTGTGGAGAGTTTGTGAGCTATATCTAATTTGCATGCCCACGCTGTCTTGGATGAGCCTCGATCCGTAGTCCGATTGTAATGAATGAAACGCTTGCGCCGAGAATTCTGCTGATCGATGCAAATCCGGATGGCCATTCGCTACTTACCCAAGCGTTGGACAAGACCGGCATTGACCTGTCGAGCGCGTTTAGCAGCGGTCAGGGGGTCGAAATGGCTTCTGGGCACCATCATGATTTGATACTTTTGGATAGTGACCTGCCGGACTTGAACGGGCTGCTTACACTCCGGCTTCTGAAGCAAACCACCAAGACCGCTGGCTTCCCGGTGGTGTTTTTGGTCGGCAATACGGAAAAGGACTTGATCGGCGAGGCCTACTATGAAGGAGCGGTCGATGTTTTGCGCAAACCGCTCTACCCGGAAGAACTCCAGGCCAGGATTCGATCGGTTTTGAAGACGCAGACGATGTTGCATCGACTCCGTTATCTCTCGCAAAACGATCCCTTGACCCGGTTGCCCAATAGGAATGGCATGTCGCAATGGATTCAGAAAGCGCTCGATGCCCCTGCGGATTTTCCGCCACCGTATGGCGTTTTGGTTATCGGCGTCGACCGACTGAATAACATCACCGAATCTCTCGGGCACGGGGCTTCGGAGGAAGTGTTGCGATTGGTTGCGATGTCCCTGCAGTCGATGTTGTCGCAATCGTCGGTCATGGAGCGATGTTGCAAGCGATTCAGTCTGGCGCGGTCAGCGTCGGACTCGTTCGTTCTCTTGATGACTGGGGTGGAAGGATCCAGAACCGCTATGGGGCTGGCTACGGCGTTGGTGGAAGCCATCGCTACCACATACAAGATTGGGAACACGCAGCAGTTCCTTTCGGCGAGTGTCGGCATTGCGATCTCGCGCGAGGCGCAGAGTGACTTTCACAACTTGATTCGCTTCGCGGATATTGCGTATCAAGATGCCCGCAAAGCAGGTCGCAGTCACGTTCAAATGTACGATCCCTCGATGGAAGAGGTATTGCGTTGCAAACTGGATGTTGAGAGCGATTTGCGCGTTGCAACCAGGAATCGAAACTTTCTGCTGGAGTATCAACCGGTCTTTAATCTCCAGACCAAGCAGTGCGAATTCGCTGAAACATTGATTTTTTGGGATCGGCCTAATCATGGCCTGATTCCTCTTCAGCGATTCCGGTCCATTGCGGATGAGAACGGATTCATGGGTGAGATCGCGAGTTGGGCCCTTTCCAACGCATGCAACCAGTTGTCGCAGTGGCAACATGAATCCTCGTCCGATGCACCGCGGCGAGTGAGTTTGGATCTGTCACGAAAACAACTTCAGCATCCACAGTTCATCGAAGCGGCCCTTGATGCGATTCAGCAGTCTAGGCTCAGGAACGATCGAGTGCAGTTCGAGATATCAGAAACCGATGTGATGTACGATCGGGACGGTATGGTCGAGACGCTGAAGAAAATGCGGGAATCGGGTATTCGAATCGTGATCGATGATTTCGGTAACTCGTTTCACTCCTTTCAGTGCCTGGACCAGTTTCCTGTGGATGGGATCAAGTTATCGAAGGCACTCGTGCAGAATGTTGAGATCAATCCGCTGGTTGTCAAGTTGATCGAGATTCTTGTTCGGCAAGCAACGCAGTGCAACCTGACGATTGTGGCCGATGGCGTGGAGAGGGAAGCTCAGGCAAAGACGTTGAGCAATCTGGGCATTCGATTTGGGCAAGGAACCTACTACACGAAACCGATGAATGGCGACTCGTTGATCCCATTCCTTTCCGATTGGATTGCGGCTCAGCGGAATCGCAGTCGAGGTCGTATGGTTCCACCTGAGAACAACAGTACTGCACCGAGGAATTCCTATCGTTAAACGTATGGCGTGCGTTAACGGGATGTCGAGCAAGCTACTATTTGCCGTTGAAACGTGGCGCTCGCTTATCGATAAAGGCTTGGATACCCTCGCGAGCGTCCTCTATCTGCAAACATCGAATGTAGGCGTCGGTATCAGCCCGATAAGCTACCTTCGCATGCGTTCCTTCATCGAGGTGTACGAGTCGCTTGGTTGCTCGGAGGGCTTCGGCAGGCATGGCGAGCATACTCTCGGCTATCTGCATACCCCGCTTGATAAGCGAAACTCCCGGAACGATCTCACTGATCAATCCCCATTCGAGGGCTCGCGTTGCAGGGATAGGTTGCCCCATAAGGCACATCTCGAGTGCTCGCGATTTGCCCACCAAGGCAGTCAACTGCGCAATCCCATAACCCGGCGGCCAACCGAGTTTGATTTCCGGCATTGCGAACCGGGCATCGTGCCGGGCGATACGCATGTCTGCAGAATAGGCAGCGACGCATCCACCACCAAAGGCATCGCCATGGACCAAAGCGATGACCGGTTGCGGTAAACGCTCAAGTGCCAGGTAGAGTTCGGCTTGCCGATAGCTCAGTTCTCGTGCGTACTCCGGGGAAAATCCAGGAAGCTCCTTGACGTCATCCCCGGCGCAAAATGCATCTCCTGCTCCGCGAAGAAGGACGACCCGAACCTCTTCAGGATGTCCAAGTAGCCAAGCGATCACTTGTTCCAAGTCGCTGGTCATTTCCGCATTGACGGCGTTGAGAACACGTGGGCGATTCAACGTTACCGTGCAGATGCTCTTATCGATCTCGACCAGGAGTGTGCGAAGGATCGGAAGCGGACCGGTATTGGATTTCAGGTTCATTGCTCTTTCTCCCGAGCCGGATTGCTTGGAAAGATTTTCTATAAGTCGCTCGACGGAGACCAAGGCGCGGGTGTGCAAGCCGTGTCCGATGCGCCGCGGACCTGTCGAGGGATGATCCTCGGCAAATGCTTCCACTTCAAATTGAATCTTGCGGCCGTCGATGGCAAGCACGCGAGCTTCTCCGCGTACCGATGCACCGAGCCCTGCACCGCCGACGTGTTGAATTTGGACGTCGACTCCGACCGATTCCTCACCTGGTTCGAGAAAAGGGCGAATGGCCTCCCTCGCTGCTCGCTCCATCAGCAGAATCATATTTGGTGTGGAGAAAACCGCGGCCCTTGGATCGCCGCCGAGGAGAATGATCATCGATGGATCGACCGTCCACTCCAATCGGCCAACATCACCAACCTTGAGGCCAGGTTTCATCTTTGAAATGCTCTTCAGTGGATATGAAATCGAGTCCAACTGACTATTGTAATCACGGTTGTTGTTAGCCGTAGGGTGTTGGCGATCCAGAAACTCAGATCCCTTCGCGATGCAGGCTCTCAGTATCTGCGGGCTACGGAGCGACCACCGGTGCGAACGATAAAGCCACGCAATTCCAGCACGCTCAGGGTGCTCAACACTCTCGCAACTGGAAGGGCGGATCGCGTGATGACCACATCGATATCGGTCGGTTGGGAATCAATGGCTCCCAGGATGGTTTGCTCCATGTCGTTGAGTTGGATCTCGGAAGGAGTCTTGACCTCGAGGCCGGACGATGAATGAAAAGATTTCGTCAACGGCCCCAGGTGTTCAAGGATATCCTGTGCGTCTTGAACCAGAATTGCTCCATCGCGAATCAGTCGATTGCATCCACGCGACGTTCGCGACGTGACCGGGCCTGGGACTGCGAAAACATCGCGGCCCTGTTCGCCTGCATGGGTCGCAGTGATCAAGGAGCCGGAACGGTCCGCGGCCTCCACCACGACCACTGCAAGGCTCATGCCGCTGATGATCCGATTGCGTTGTGGGAAGACTCCTGCTTTGGGTAGGGCGAACGGATGGGTTTCGCTGATGATCAAGCCGGAATCGCAAATGCGCGCGGCTAGTTTTTTATGTTCCGGCGGGTAGATTTCGGAAAGGCTGCTGCCAAGAACGGCGATCGTGCGGCCACCGGCATCTAGAGTTGCCTCATGACAGACCGCATCGATACCTCGAGCCAATCCGCTCACGATCGTCGCTCCCATGTTGCTCAAGCCTTGTGCCAGCCGCTCCGCCATGACTCGGCCGTAATACGTAGCATGCCGTGTTCCGACCATAGCGATCGACAAAGTATCGGATTTGGAAAAGCACCCTTTGGCATACAGAAGCAGCGGCGGATTAGCGATCTCACGGAGCAAATGAGGATAGCGAGGGTCCCCTGGGTAAATGATGTCGATCTCATTATCCTGACAATGATCGATGACCCGATCGACCAAATCGCTTCGTCGCGAGTCTTGAATGCTGACGGCCAATTTCGGTCCAACTCGCTCTACCTCACCAAGTTGACTGAGTGTGGCATCAAGGACTGCGGCAGCGGTTCCGAAATGAGTCAGCAATCGACTCATGATGCGAGGACCGATTCCAGGGACGAGCGTCAAGCGAAGAAAAGCAAGGCGATCATCGTCGCCAATCTCGGGAATCGAAACCGGCTCTTCTTGCGAGGCAACGTCTGATTGCAAAATGTGTTGCAGGTGTTCTCCATCCGACACTTATCTATCGATCCTTATTCCGTGGACTTCCAAGACCCATACATCTCGCTTGTCACAGAGTCCACATCCCTATCGAGGATACGAACGCAACCGCGATCGTGT
>CAYXFO010000079.1:0-13414 GCA_964464255.1 uncultured Pirellula sp. | reverse complement strand
GTGGCAGTCGCCGCATACCTTCACCAGGAGCGGTTGAATTTCTGAGGCGAAGGACTGTGACAGGTCTTCTTCAGCACCTCTGACGGATCCTCCGAGCATCAGCAGCCACGAAGAAAAAGCTGCGAGTGGAAGCCACCCTGGTCCTGAGGTAAGGATGCTAGTCGCACGCGAGGCGATCGCGATTTTCGGAATCCGTGTCGGTTTCATATTGCATCCCATGACGTCAATAACCCTGACACCTTTCTTCCTGACACATGCACGTCCTGTCGGGTTTAACAGCGCCGCCTCATGTCACTACTCCCGCACCGGAACGAACGCCGCTCTGGGATCGATTCCTCGCTAGTTCTAAGATCTTAGTCTACACCGAGAGTGCCCAGGTACTGACAATGTACTCCGGGCGTACGAACGATTGTTGATTTTAAGCAAAAAAAGTCGTTGATGGAACATAAAGTCAGGTGTCCCACCGATGTTAAACGCAACAACAGGATCACAGCAAGAGGATCCGATGGATCGGTTTGCGTAGATGTAAAGCTTACGGGACGACTAGCTCGACCACTTTGGGAGCTGGTGCGTTATTGCGCTCTCGATTAGCCTCGACCGCTCGTTGTTCTGTTTCGAGATCAATCAGTTCGTAACGCACATTCCGCTGCCGAGGTGTGTAGCCCAACTCTGAGATGGCATCGCGGATTTGATCAAGTGTCAAATAATGGACCGTACCCGCCTCGGCTACCACATTTTCCTCAAGCATCAGCGAGCCCATATCGTTGGCTCCAAACAGAAGTGCAAGCTGTCCAATCTTGAGCCCTTGCGTGACCCAGCTGCTCTGAATGTTCTGAACATTGTCGAGGTAGAGTCGAGCGACCGCTTGCGTTTTCAGATATTCAAACGAGCCCGCAGGGGCGATGTGAGACATCTCGGTGTGCTCAGGTTGGAAGGTCCAACAAATAAATGCGGTGAAGCCATTTGTCTCATCCTGCAATTCACGAACACGCTCCAAATGTTCCACTCGCTCCGCGAGCGTTTCTGCATGGCCGAACATCATCGTTGCTGAACTGACGCCACCCATATTGTGCCAGACCCGCATGACGTTCAGCCAGTCGTCGGTCATTACTTTACCTCGGGTGATCGCACTTCGAACTCGATCCACAAGGATCTCCGCACCTCCACCGGGGATGCTACCCAATCCCGCTTCTTTCAATCTCGACAAGACCGTTTCGATGGGCAGTTTGTTTACTTTGGTGAAGTGATGAAGTTCGGGTGGCGAGAATCCGTGGATGTTGATTTGTGGATAGTGAGCTTTGATATCTCGCAACAGTTCTTCGTACCATTCGAGCTTGAAGTTCGGATGCAGCCCACCTTGCATCAAGATCTGATCACCTCCGAGCGCGACCGTCTCCCGGATCTTGTCGAGCAGGACTTCGCGCGGCAGTACATATCCCTCGTCGCTTTTTGGAGATCGATAGAATGCACAAAAGTCGCAAACCGCAGTGCAGATGTTGGTGTAGTTGATGTTCCGATCAATGTTGTAGGTTCGATAGTTCTCGGGGTGCATCCGTAGCGTTACTTCATTGGCCGCTGCACCGATGGCCGCGAGGTCGGACGATTCGAGAAGCAGCAGAGCTTCCGCGCGTTCGAGCCGCTCACCTGCGATCGATTTGTCCAAAATGTTTCGGATGGAATTTGACGATGAATGAGTCATGTCGATCTCTCGAGATGCGAAAAGCGTTGCGAGAACTTGGATTGCGGCTACTGGATTATGGCTAAATCGTTCCCTAGACCAACCCCGCGGATTGGCATCTTGCGAGAAACTCCGCCAATCCCGCTTGTTCTTCGCTCAAAAATTGAAAACGGAGATAACGGGTCAAGTAATCCCGGCACTGCTGGTGTGTCAGTCCGTAATCTGCGGAGTACTGCTCAATGATCGCTTCGACGTTGCGGCAACCTTGATCGCGACACTCCTCGAACACCTGAGTTAATTCTGGAGTAACGAAGCGTGATTCGCGTGCAGTCCACAATGCGAACACGAACGGGAGACCTGTTTCGATGTACCATTATACACCGAGGTCCCAATCGGTTAGGAAGGTTCCCTGGTAACGTTCTGGCCGCATCGCGCGATCGCCAATCACTAAAACCGCATCGGCCTTCGAATCCTCTGGTTGAGCATCGATTGGAAAATCGACCAGGTGCGGGATTCGGCCGTAGCGGCTTTGATAGAGAATGGATGTGAGAGCGACGCTTGAGCGGGATCCTTCGTCTACGGCCAGTGTTCGGACATCGCGAGGTTCTCTCCTAAACAGGACCCGCACAGACCAGACCGGTCCTCGGCATGCGATCGCCGCGTTCGACACAATGCGGTACTGCGAACGATGCCTCAGATACTCCACGACTGGAATCAAGCCGACATCGAGTTCTCCGCGATGCAAGGCAGAGGCGAGTCGACTGGGGAGCGCTAGTTGCAACGAACCGAAATCGGCGACGGCGGACTCCAGACCGTAGATCAAAGGTTTCGTGTTGAGATAAGCCACGGCTCCGATTCGAAGCGTGTCTGCGGGCATGTGCAGGTCAACGTGCGACTCGGAGCCGTCACGATCCGCTATGGTGGTCTTCGATGGCGGCGGATCCGTCATGAAGTGGTGGCCTGCGAATTTCGGAAGATCGACGTGCTGCTGAGTGGGTGTTGCCATGATCGGGGCCTCTGCGTGAGAACCGCAAGAAACCCTCGGGGAATAACCTGGAGCATCATGATTTCCAGACGCATCCCGCCCAGGACCATCCCACGCCAAAACCGACCATGAGGTGGTTTTTGCCAGGGGCCAACCGGCCTTCGTGGCGAAGATCCTTGATCAGGATGGGAAGGGTGGAAGATACGGTGTTGCCTCGATCCTCAAGTCGTATCGGGAGCCGTTCCGAATCGACCCCCAGTGCCACCTGGAGCAATTCCAACATTTTTCGGGTTGCTTGGTGCATCAGAAAAAGGTCGATTTGTTCCATCGACAAATCGGCTTTGCCCAGAATGTTTCTCACCAGTTGCGGGATGGATCCGACGGTGAAATCCATGAGTCCCGGGCCGTCCATATAGAGTCGGCTACCCCAGCGTTTGCGGCGTCGGGGTGCAATCGCATCTTCGGGAGATCTAGCTCCACCGTCACAAACGATTAGCGTGTTGGCCCCCTTTCCATCGGTTCCGAAAACAAATCCAGCGAGCGAAGGATCTTCGACCGCGTCGATCAGCGTTGCTGCGGCGGCATCGCTGAAAATCGGACGCAGAGAGCGATCGGCTGCGACGATGTACTTGCTGTAGGTCTCAGCCGTCACCAGCAACACACGTTTGGCTTGTCCCGAACAGATCAAACCCTCTGCGAGCGAGAGTCCATATACATAACCGGAACAACCGAGATTGAAGTCGAGTGCACCGCAATGAATTCCGAGCCCTAAACGATCCTGCAATAAACATGCGGTGGTAGGAAGTGGATAGTCCGGTGTCTGGGTGCAATAAAGAAGGAAGTCGATCGAACCTGGATCGATCGAGTGCTCTTGAAAAAGTCTCCGGCAAGCGGCAAACGCCAGATCCGATGGGGTCTCATTCGCCGCGGCCAAGTAACGAGTTCGTATACCGGTCTTTTCGGTCAGTTCGGGAACATGCCATTCGGGATGCTCAAGTTCGAGTTGCTCACAGTTCTCCGAGCGCTCCGGAAAATGGACAGCGATAGGACCGATCTGCGCGTGGGGCACGTTGACTCTAAGCTTAGCTAAACCACGAAACAAAACAGACCGCCTCGCGGTCCAACGAACGAAGGAGTACGATGATAATCCGTGATCGTCCAATTCGGAAGCGCCGAATAGGGAAGATCCGACCCCGTCTCAGCCCCCGGTTCACCCTTTGCAATGGCTACAGGATGTCCTCGATGAAGCAAATCATTGCAGTCGTGCGTCCGTACCTCGTTGAGCAATTGCTGCAGGCGTTGAGATTGGCACCGCTGGAAGCCCTGGATGTTTCGGAAGTCAAGGGATACGGGAGACAAAAGAGCTACCTCGACAGTTACGGCTCGAACGAGTACAGCCAAGCTTTTCTGCCAAAGATCGAAGTGAGCTGCTACGTCGACGACCTTCGTGTCGAGGAAGTCGTCAAGATGATCGTCGACACTTGCCGCACCGGCCGAATGGGTGACGGCAAGATCCTTATTGTCGATGTTCCAACGATGCTATCCATTCCTGAGTCCGGAGAATGAATCGCGATGATACATTCAGACGTTATTGGCCCGGATCAACGATTTTGAGTCGTCAGTTTCCGCCTTGCGCTCGCAGGCTTCGCTGGAATTGAGCTAGATGGTTCCAATCTTGCGACGGTGATTCGCTGAGCATTTGCGCTCTTGTATCGAGCGGTCTTGCCACTGGAGGATTCTTTATTGCTCGGAGAACTTGGAGTCGATTCTGCATCGCCTGGCAAAAGACTGGGCATGGGTTTTGGCTTTGCAGGAGTCGGTACTCCATCGGGATCCCTGATAGGACCTGAGACCGCCTCAGGTTTGGGTGGTGCGATAATCATTTCGGATTCCCCATCTACCACGTATGACTCAGCAACCGGGCTGGTGAACGCATGTCTTCCTTCATGTATTCCGTGCCCGCAGTGGCTACACTGGCCGCCGTAGCTGGCATGCCCACAATCAGTGCATGGTCCGTAGTCGCCACAACGTGAACAGTCCGAGGCCACGTAGGAATAGCCCCATAGGTCCCGAAGCCTCGCATACCAGGGTTTGCAAGTCCCGCATCCACCAGCCCACTCATTGTTGCATCCGCATGGATCGCACACAGGCGGCTCGTTGATGTGTTCGTCCCAGTACACCTCGCCACAACCCGAACCGCACGTCAGGTTATGCTTTGCCTGGCTTTTCAAAACTGCAAGCGAGTGCCTGACGTGGCCTAGACCGTTGATTGTGCAAGCACCTTCGGCTGCACAAGATTCGTCGGGACATGCTGGCTCTGAACATACAGGCCTAATACCGCAGTGCGGACCTTCGTAGTCGACGTGAATGCTACAGCAGCCGATCTGAAGCGCGAGCGTTGCGAGGACACCAAGTCCCCAGCGCAAAGATGTAGTCATGATTCCCCCCGGAATATTGCCCCACCGTAAATTTCGATTATCGAACGCTGATTTCGCGTTCGTTCGAATCATTGATGGGTGTTATCGGCCCGCACAACCGATACAATCAGCAAATCTTGCCAAACTCTCTGCCCTCAGGATCGCTAGCTATGCCGTCATCCCTCGATCATTTGTTCGAAAGCCGTGTTGTGGCGATCATTCGCTTGAGCCGTCTGGAGCGGGCTCGCGAACTCGTGTGCACGTTGCTCGACGCAGGCATCCGTTGCATCGAGTTTACACTTACCAACCCCGATACTCCGAGTTGGATCGAGAGACTCTTGGCCGAGGAACCGCGATTCCGAGAAGGTACGGCATGTTTAGGGATGGGCTCGGTGCGCAATGCAGACGAGGCGAAGTTGGCCCTCGATTCAGGGGCTCAGTTCATCGTGACTCCGATCGCATCGGAGCCTGTGGTGAGGGCGTGTAAGACTCGCGGAGTGCCAATAGCAGCCGGGGCGTATACCCCGACAGAAATCGCCTCCATGTGGGATGCGGGTGCGGACATGGTCAAAGTATTTCCCGCGAGAAATCTCGGGCCTGCTTATATCCGCGATATCCTAGGTCCGATGCCCTACTTGAAACTCATCCCCACCGGCGGCATCGATGCATCGAATGCGAGGGAATATCTGGACGCAGGTGCCACCGCTGTTGGTGTAGGGGGCAGTCTGTGCCGAGCCGACTGGGTCGATGGTTGTCGTTGGGATCTGGTTCATGAAGCAGCAACGCTTTTAACGCGAGCGGTCTCCGAGTAGAGATGACAGATCGCATCGGGATGAAACCACAGCCCTCTTTAGAAGAACTGGTCCATTGGGATCGTTCGATAGTGTGGCATGCGTTTTCTCAGATGGCGGAATACGACGGCTTGATCATCTCGTCGGCCGAGGGCTGCAAGTTGAGAGATGTGTTTGGCAATGAATATCTCGATGGTGCGAGTTCGCTATGGTGCAACGTATTCGGCCATCGCGTTCCCGAAATCGATCAAGCCATTGTCGAGCAGCTTGCATCCGTTGCGCACGTCACTAACTTGGGGATGAGCCACCCGGTCACCATTACTTTAGCAAAGCGTCTAATCGATCTGGCACCGAGCAGTTTGCAGCACGTGTTTTTTGCAGGTGACGGTGCTTCGGCGGTCGAAGTGGCGATGAAATTAGCGTTCCAATATTGGCGTCAGTGCGATCATCCGGAGCCGCAGCGGACCAAGTTTCTCGCGTTGGGAGATGCCTATCACGGTGACACCCTTGGCACGGTCAGTGTCAGCGGTGTCTCTCGATTTCAAAGCCTCTTTGCTCCGCTGCTGTTCGAGGTGATTCGAGGACCATGTCCCGATTCCTACCGGACACCTGACGGGATGACTGTTTCCGAAGCGAATCGGTTCTATTTAGATTCTTACAGGCGATTGCTGCAGGACCATTCGCATGAGATCGTCGCGGTTATCGCCGAGCCTCGCGTTCAAGGAGCCGCTGGTTTTATCTGTCAGCCCGAAGGTTTTCTCGAAGGGCTTGCCCAACTATGTAAGGAGTTCGGCGTGTTACTAATCGCCGATGAAATTGCGGTCGGGATGGGACGCACTGGGAAGATGTTTGCGCTCGAGCACACGCCGTCGGGCTGCGATCCCGTTGAACCGGACTTGATGTGTATTGGCAAGGGTTTGACAGGCGGGTACTTGCCCATGAGCGCCACGCTTGCGAGTTCGCGGATCTGGGAAGCGTTTCTTGGGAGTCATGCCGAATCGAAGACTTTTTATCACGGTCACACCTACGGCGGCAATCCGTTATCCGCGGCTGCCGCACATGCGGTATTGGACTTATTCGCGACGCGGTTTCCGCTTGCCATGATTCGACAGCGAGCGGAAACCTTTTCGCAGTTGCTCATTTCGCTGCGAGAAATTCCCTACGTTGGGGACGTGCGGCAAATGGGGATGATGGCGGCAGTCGAATTGGTCGAAGATCCCACCACGCGCAAGCCGTTTTCCTGGGATCAGAGGATTGCTCATGACGTGTGCTGCAGACTGCTGCGGCGGGGCATTTGGCTGCGTCCCTTGGGAAATGTGATTCCGATCATCCCTCCACTGAGCATCTCCGAAAAGGAACTCGCGCGTCTGATCGACGGGTTGCGAGCGGAACTGTTGGCGATTCGAATGACTTGAGCGATCGCGCGGATCCCTAAATTTCTTGTTCGTCAAAACTACTAGTTCCCGAAAAGCTTTCGGAGTTCTTCTCGAATCTCGGCAAGTTCCGCGGGCGAAACAATGCCGATGTGTTCCTTGATGCGATGTCGATCGATCGCTCGGATTTGAAAGGCCAGCGCTACGGAGTCTGCACGAAGTCCGGACATCGTGGTCGCCTTAACCTGCGTTGTTCCTGGGAACCGCAAGGCTGCGATCGCACTGCTGAGCGGAATAACAATGGTAGTCGGAAGACTGAATGCGTATTCGTCCTCTTGCATGATGACAGCTGGCCTACGACCCGACTGTTCATGACCACCAGCATGTGGGAGTTCAACCCAATGAATGTCGCCAGTCTTCATGTGGGCTCTGATTCGGTTGCTTCAATCCAAGCCCACGTTTCATCACTTGCTTTATCCCAAGCCTCGATTTCCGCCTTCAAAGCGACCGGGATTTCACCTGGGTCCAATCGTATCTCAACGTGTGTTCCCTCGGGAATGAGGTGATTGGTTTGTGGAACTACCACCCCATTTCGCACAATTCCTGGAATACCCAATTCGGAACTCATTTGACCGACCCCCAGAGAATAACAACGGGTTGACAAACCCAAATTGTACTAGAAACGGACCAATGTGCTAGATTCGACGAATCAAGTGATGCACCAAAATGGGTAACCGTTGCGAGAATGCGAACAACTCGGATAAAATGAGAGATCTCATGTTCGGTAGTGGAGATGGATTTTTTTTGCATTGGCGGTGATGCCTGAAATGGATGGAAGCGTATGAGGTTAATGCACTGCTGGCTTGCCCTTTTTGTGGTTATCTGTGGGTGGGCCGCACATGGGTTGTGTCAAGATGCCGCGCAGGGAAGCCTTCGATCTTTGTCGTCGCTGCATAGTCAACGATATGCTGAACGCCCAACGGATCATTCGAATGCTGCTGGCGGTGCATCGCTAGCCAATTTCTCCGAACTGATGAACCTGATTGAGTCGGTGATCAATGCTCCATGGCAGAGCACGGGTGGGACGGCGACGATGATGCCGTTCCGTAATGGTGTCAGGATCGATCCCGAGGGAATGATCGAGCGACTCGATGACTCCGTGCCATTGAAGAGTCCCTCACTTCGAGTCGACCTCGATCATGCGCAGCGTACGACTCCCATCTTTCGTTTGGATGATTTGGGCGAGTGGCAGCGACCATCCCCACTTCGTTGGGTTTCGTTGCATGCACTCGATGAACAGTTGGCTTCTTGTCGCGAAACCAAAACTTCTGCAAACATCGCCATGGAGTTACTCGGTGGATTGTGCCGCATCGATTATGTCGCATTCGATTCCTCATGCGGCGAGTGGCTGATCGGCGGCCCCGCAGGCAACATCGCAGCCAACGCGAACGGGGATTTACTGCACAGCGACCTACGCTTGCCTCCCATCCTTCTTGAGGATCTGCTCACCATAGCGCCGCACGTGTTGGGTTGCAAAGGTGAACTGGGGTGTTCGATTGATCCAGTCCCTGAACGATTGACTGCGGCGTACAAAATGGCTCAAAGTTCCGTATCCCTCAGAAACCTGCGGAGCGATCCTGAACATTGGGCCGAAGAATGGAAAACGAAACTTGGACGCCAGAGAGCAGTGGTCGTCGGCATTCCAGATGATTCGCCGACAGGTTATGCATTGCTGGTTGCCGATGCTCACATGAAACGAATCGCGTTGGGGTTGGAGCCCGCAGTGGATGGGCTTCGCAACTACTGGCTTGAAGCGGATTCTCTTTCGCAAACGGACAGAGGGCCGATGGTTCGTTGGTGGTTCACGCTCTCGGAATCGCGCATCGCATGGGATCCGGAACGAAGAATTGCACACCTGGCTGAATCGAACGTTCGTGTTTTGAGCCAATCGCAAATGTTCGATGCGGAGGGTGATCGCGTTGCAACCAGCAAAACGGATTGGGCTGCCGATGCCTTTGCCAAGGGATTTACCGCAAAGTTTCCGTCGCTCCAGCGCTCGTATCCAGTCTACGGCAGATTGCGACACATCTTCGATCTGGCGGTTGCCATGGAAATTGTGCGTGCTCAAGTGCACGCTGGGTACGGAAAGCCATTTCAATGCTTGCATCGATTCGATATCCAGCCACACATGCCCGTAGCGCCAAGAGAGATCGATTCGGTTGTTGCAACTCGTCGCTCAAGCGATGGGAGTGTCTCGGCGATCATCAGTGGCGGAGTATCGATCGCACCGCAATCAACCGCCGATCGAATTCGTCGCACGCCTAAAGCGTTCGAGAACCTGATCCTCGAAGTATCACCCGGGGAACGAGAAGTGGCAGCGGACTCTGGAACAGTAACGCAAAAGAACCAATCCAACCTCGACAGATCAACGCCCAACGAAAAGGTCGATCTTCCCTTTTGGCGATGATGCGTCGTTACTAATGTTATCCCATAGAAGAGGAGGTGCATTCAACCAGCGGATGGCCTCGTTATTGAGCGGCACTGCTCGAACCGCGAGGGGACGCTCCGATTCGCATGTTTGAGGGCATGGGGCGGGCAGCGCACAGGAATCCCTCCCGGAACAAGATCTCTTTCAGCTTGCGAAATTCCCCGAAGCTCTCAGGGTAGACCCAAACCGTGATGGTGGTCTGCTGGGAACGATTCGCGTCCAATTCCGCGCGCAGCCTCCCGCCGGAACGCAGCGCAGCGGAAATCGTTTCCGTAACAATTTGCGAAGTAGGTTCAAGTTCGAACTTGTCAAGTTCGACCATCTTGCCCATCGCAGACGTGCGACCATCGCTCATGATCCCGTTGCGACATATCAAACGATATCTCATCATGAATCCATCGATCGGTCCCAGCGTGTCATCGATTCGGTCCCGCTGCGTGTTGCGAGCGACGGTGTGTTGTACTTGCTGCTTGAGATTGTCTATGAGAACATCCCAAGGGATCACCGTGACGAGATTGTCTTTCATCATCACATGCAATTCCTTACCAAATACCGTCTTTGCCATAGGCGTTGGCAAGTGTTGCAGCGCGACGACCTCAAGTTCGCTCGGTGGCAGATTTCCCGATTGCTTGAGCAAGTCGGCGAGTTGGCGTTCCAGATCGCTCAGTTCCGCTCGTGACTGCAATTCCTTGGCCTCGGTTTCGTCGATTCCTCGCATCTGTTCGTCGATTGCCTGTTCGGTCAAATGGACTCGATCGACCAAGTTCATTCGTTCCGCGCTGCGACGAATCAGTTCCACTTCGTATTCCTGAAGTTGTTGGAGTTGCGATTCTAGGTGGCGATCCAACTGGCCGACCAGAAACTTCGGTGCATCGAGTTGTTCAAGCATGTCCTCCGCGTTTGCTCTGGCCTGGACTTTGGCGGTTGTGTAGCCACGGGCAGCGACGATGACCACAAGTATGATCATGATTCCTACAAGATTGGCGATCGTATCCATAAAGGAATCTTCGCCGACCGCCATTTCCTCTCGATGTTGCTTGCCCATGGCTGTGATACTTTCCGACTATTCAAAGTTGGGAGTCAACGTTTCGGGGGGATCTTTGAGGATGGGATGGGCTTGGGCTGCGGGGCCTGTAGCGGCACGGTTCGGATCTCTACGCCACTTCCGTCCAGGAGTCGCTGCAATCGCAAGACGCTTTGGTCTGCATCGCTTGCGTGCTCGACCGTAACCGAGGGGCACCAATAGCCGCCTGGAAGTGATAGCCCCCAAGAATCGACCCGATTGCGAATGGTTTTCTCAAGCGTTGTGCTGGCATGTTGCGGACCGAGCGCCAAATCGATCTCCGCATCGAATTGCGTTTCGCTCCCTTCCTTTCGCACTAGCCATCGATCATTGAGTGCCACGATACGGATGGGTCGAGAGACGGGAGTTGCCTTGGGATCTTTTCCAGGCATCGCCCATCCTTTGCCTTGCTTGGACGCAATCGGTTTTGACGCCTCATCGGTCGATGGTTTGGTTTTGGGGCGATAGGTCGCCGATGCGGTGTCGGTAGGCTGTTGTTTGTCCTGCATCTCTCGGATCGCTTTGGCCATCGCTTCCGAATCGGTAGTGGTGGGAGCGTCAGCTGCGGAGGGAGACTGCGTGGAGTTACCTGCAGCATTTCCCGAAGAAAATGCATTTGCGCGCGATGGAGGCATCGTTTGGCCGTTGGCTGTAGAGCTTCCACTTCCCACCGGCCCTGTGGAACTGCTACTGGATCCCTTTCCTTCTTTGTCTCCATACAACATGCTATCGTCGGCGTTGCTAGGCGTATCCCTTCCACCGGAATTGCTCGCTGATGCATTGTTGAATGTTTGGTTACCGGTGCTGGCTAGAGTGGTTGAAGGCAAGTTTGGGTTGCTGCTGCCGTTTGTTCCAAGCGAGGAGGTGGTGCCGATAAAGGAGCCATTGGGTGCCGAGGGAGGCGACTGTGAGAATTCCGTCCCTTTTTTCCCGCTGGTGCTTGCTGGGGAGTGGGCAACCGAGCCGTTGGATCCGGAAGAGCCACTCGTTCCGGTCGATGTGAATCGTGCATCACCCATCTCCTCGATCATTTTCCAATCATTAGCGACCGAGTTCGATGCGCTTTGCGAAGTGAGTTTTGCTTGGCTTTCCCGGTACGAGTCCGGCGCAAGGGAATCAAAGTCGATGTCGTCCATTTCCCGTTCCCGAAGCTGATGTCGGGAGAGTGTAGCGACAAGAGACTGTTGCCTTTTGCGCGCTACGTCGATCGTCGATAGCAATTCCTCCTTCAGATTCGGAACGCCTGGCGGGAATACAAGGTCCATCTTTGCATCGATCAGTTCGTAACCGAATTGATCATCCCATCCGGACATGGCAGCACGCGCCATCGCGTACGTATGAATACCGTCTGGGCGAACGACCAGGAGTGGATATGGGGGGATGGTCAAGCCGAAGGTTGCGTCTCGACTTTGGTACGCGCTGCGCAGGACCCGTAACGCTGCATCGATCGGATTTCCGGGGCCGTACGGCGGCCGCAAATCCTCGATGCTGATGCATATGCCCTCGGGCTGAATGATTACCCCTTCCGCTCGACATTCGAGGTAGACCGGTCGTCTCGATGTGCCGTTAGGGCCATCGTAGGGGATGATCGAAAACGCGAGTTTACGAGTTTTTGATTTCTCGATCTCCTCGGCAATCTCACGTTTCTTCGCATCGAGTTGCTCTTTCAGCGAGTCGATTTTCTTCGAGCGTTCTTCGCTGGCCATTTGATCGCGCGCGCCTGCTGATTCTATTCCTTCGACTTGGGCTCGGAGTTGATCCATTTGCGATTTGAGCCGAAGGATATGATCCTCCACGTTCGCAAGTTCTTTTCGCCGGCGATCGATTTCCAGTTTGACTTTTTCGCGCCTCGCTGCGAGTTCCGCGGAAATGGTTTTCAAGTAATCGGAACGCTCCTGGGCTTGTTCGACACGATCCTGGATCTCGTCATCCATCTCTCGTTTAGCGGATGCATGCGAATGCACGACTGAGACAACGAGAATCAAGACAAGTGCACCGATCGTGCATAAAAGCACAGCGAGAAAGGGGAACATGGCGGGAGCGCAATCGTCTCCCCTGGGCGATCGGCGGCTCATCCTGCCCGTCTCTTCCAGTTCTTGTTATCGGTGGCGGGCTCATCAGGTCGAACCACTTGAAGCGGCACGGGTTCTGACTCACTGCGTTTCGCTTCCGCAGCACGTCTTCTCGCCGTTTGCCTTCCAAGATAGCCATGGCGTTCCATCTGGGAACCCAGGAATGCGACGGCTTCGGTCAGGCAGACTGCAGCATCGTGAAAGCGATCTACATCGGTCAAACGATTGAGTGTCGCCTCGATCGGTGCCTGCATCGCCCCGACCAACTGCGATGAGTCCAGAAGCCGCTGAAGCAGTTCCGCATGGCGGTTGATTTCCTGTTGCTGACGAAGTGTCGTGCGGGCTTGTTCGGATATGGTGGTTTGCCACTGCTGCAACCGCGAATCGATCTGCTGGGCACCTTCGGACTGTAAACGTACGAGGTCCTCTGTCTGCTCCCGCATGGCCTCTCGATGCTCCAGCAAAGAGTCTTGCAGAGCTGGCAATAAACCTGCCTTGGCCGTTTCCGTAACGCCATCAGATAATTGAGCCCAACGTTGGTGTGCAT
>CAYXFO010000078.1:8748-13565 GCA_964464255.1 uncultured Pirellula sp. | reverse complement strand
CCGCCATCAAAAATCCGATGATCTTGCCCTCGCGCGATTTGATCGGCAGCAACATCGCGAACCTAGGGCTCATCCTCGGTCTGGCCGTCATCATTCGCCCGATCCAACTCCATGCGGCAATTGTCCGTTTCGAGATCCCGCTCATGATCGCTCAATCGTTCCTGCTGTGGGGACTCTGTTTCGATGGCTTCCTCAGCCGCACCGATGGGATGATTCTTTTGTCGTCCTTTGGGTGCCTTGCATGCTGGACAATCTATCGAGGCATTCGCGAGAAACGTGCGTACCGCGAGCAAGTTATTGAACTGACTCATGCGGTGGAGGAGAAGGATCCATGGAAGGAAGTGCTCGCGTCAGATCGTGCGAGCGACAGCGAAATCCTGGAGCGAGTCCCCGAAACTACGACGGTGGGCACATCCAACAAAGCAGCCTTGGCGGAGAGATCATTTCTGAGAAACGCGGCGTTGGTGCTGTTAGGTTTATTTGGATTGATCGCCGGTGCGCAGCTCATGGTTCATAGTGCCGTCGCAGTAGCGCGGACTCTCGGCCTCAGCGAACTTGTCATCGGCTTGACGATCGTCGCCGTGGGGACATCTTTGCCAGAGTTGGCAACGGCTATACTCGCATCGCGCCGTCAAGAATCGGACATCGTGATCGGAAACGTTGCCGGTTCGAATCTATTCAATATTGGATGCATTCTTGGAATCGTGGCCTGCATTTCACCCTTTCAAGTGGGTGAGCATTCGTTTCGTTGGGATTTGCCAATCATGATCGGCTTTTCCGCATTCCTCCTCCCGATCGCGTTTCGCGGAGGAGAAGTGAAACGATGGGCGGGATGGACGTATCTGATTGGATTCGCGGTGTTTCTCTGCATGCAATTGACGCGATTATGAGCATCCGATGATGTGTTGTGTTCGTGCATCGTTGGTTCTAGGAAGTGGCTAGCCAAGAACCGGAAGGGGCGCTCCGATCGAGGGGCGTGAGGCAATCTGATCGGCGATGGATCTCGTTAAAGCGCGGCATACGTCTTCAAACGGTTTGGCGATTCGCGGATTTTGCAGTACGTCAGCCAGTCGTCCCTCATCCGATTCGCTTCGCAGCGCGATCTGGATCGGGACCTCGCCCAGGAATGGCACAGACGCTTCCTCGGCTTTGCTTCTCGCTCCGCCGCGGCCGAAGATGTCGAATGTCTTTCCCGATTCGGGATCGGTGAATCCGCACATGTTTTCAACGATTCCCAGGATGGGCACTTTGGTCTTTTCGAACATTGCCATGGCTTTGCTCGCGTCGAGCAACGCGACTTCTTGCGGCGTACAGACGATGACGGCACCTGTTAGTGGCAACAGTTGAGAAAGGGTCAATGCCACATCCCCGGTTCCTGGTGGCATGTCGATGATCAAATAGTCGAGTTCGCCCCAGGCGGTATCGCGCAGGAACTGGGTGATGGATCCGTGAAGCATCGGCCCTCGCCACACGACGGCTTGATCGCGACCTATGAGGAAGCCCATCGACATGACCGGCATCGATCCACAACGAATCGGTTGGATCTTGCCATCGACAATCTCGGGACGTCCTTCGAGTCCTAGCAAATGAGGTACGCTCGGCCCATAAACATCGGCGTCCATGAGACCCGTCTTCGCACCGAGCCGTTCGAGAGTCAGCGCAATACTTGCGGCGAGCGTACTCTTTCCGACTCCTCCTTTTCCTGCAGCAACAGCAATCACGGCTTTGGCCTTGAGCCCGATTTGGCCAAGAGGTGCTGCGGGCCGATAGAGGGTGTCGAGCGAAATATCGACCGAGGAAACACCGGGAACATGAGCGATGAAATGGTCTCGCAATCGGTCTGCAATTTCACTTGCGATCGGTTGGAACATGCTGCTCAGCGCCAACCGACAGCGGACGTGTCCGTCCGTCACCACCCAATCCGTTACTTGCCCCGTTTTGGACAAGGGCCGCCCCGTCTCGGGATCGCGAAAGGACTCGAGAGCGTTTTGCAGTTGTTGATGAATATCGAGATCGGGCATCGGAATCGACCCTATGAGTTACTTAGAATTGTAGATTGAGACCTTGGATACGTCGCACCATTTCCGCCATGAGCGCGTCTTCGGCGGCTTCATCTGCAGCTTCGTAGGTGACGGAGAATCTGAGGCAACTGCCTGCATCGTCCCATGGAACGATCACGATGGAGTGTTCGGTAATCAGGTATTGAGAGGCTTCTTCGGCGTTCGCGAATGTAGGACCTCCAGCGACCCCTTTCGGTGCCGGTGTGTACAAGAAGTAGCTGCCTCCTGGTACATCGCACTGAAAGCCACACTGTCGCAGAGCGCTTACAAGTTTTTCCAAACGCCTTCGGTATTTCGTCCGGATACGGTTGGGAATACCCGGATCGTCCAAGCCGTGAATCGCGGCCCGTTGAATTGCGCCAAATTGGCCACTGTCGCAATTGTCCTTCACATCTGAGAATGCCTGCACAATCTTCGCATTGCCGCATACCCAGCCGATACGCCAGCCAATCATGTCAAAGCCCTTGCTCATCGAGTGGACCTCGACTCCAACATCCATCGCGCCGGGGACTTGCAAGAAACTCAACGGCTCACCTTGGAATGTTAGCAGAATGTGAGCAGCATCTTGCACGATGATGAACTGATGCTCATTGGCTAACTCAATCACCTGGCTGTAGAAGTCTCGCGTCGCAACTTGACCCGTAGGGCTGTTGGGGTAGTTCAGGACCAGCATCTTGGTCTTCTCCCAAACGTCCGGAGTCACTTTGCTGAAGTCGGGATAGAAATGGTTCTCTCGCAAAAGCGGCAGGCGATAGACGGTGCCTCCGTAGTACTTGGTATGCGTACCCGCAACCGGGTAACCTGGGACCGTCATCATGGTGACATCGCCAGGATTGATGAAGCACGCTGGCAACATACTCAGTGCAGTTTTGCTGCCGATGCAGTGGTTGACTTGAGTTGTAGGATCGAGAGAGACGCCGAACTGCCGATGCATGAATCGGGCTGCCGCTTGTTTGAACTCTGCGGGGCCGTTGTCCATGTATCCGCGATTCTCAGGGCGATTGGCTTCGACCGTGAGCGCTTCGCGTACCTTCGTATCGGCCATGGAATCGTTTTCGCCGATTCCAAAGTCGAGCAATTGGCGATGCGGGTAATCGGCTAATGCCTTTCGCTTGGCACGTTTGATCTTCTCGAACTTGTAGATCTCGTTCGATTTCCCATAGGCCTTGCCTCCGATGCGGTCGGCGAACAAAGACTGGAAATAGGGATCGGTCGATTCGGTTTCTGGGGCGTGTGAGCTCGCGATAGTTGCCATGTTTTTGTCGCTGCCTCTTGAGCAGAGTTTGTGGGTTCGGACCAGACTCTGCGTATGATACGGTGGTTTGCCGTTTCAATCCATCGGCTAGCAGGCTCGAACTATTTCTCTGCCAGCCCATTCTCAATCATCAGCTTGAAGACCTGAGAGACGCTTTTATCGTAAGGATCTGCAGAGATTTTGTACTTTTCGCAGATCGCCAGAATTCGCCGATAAACCTCTCTTAGTTGTTCGTCACTAACGTCTTCCTTAAGTGTCAACCGACCGGATCGACCATCTTTCCTTGCCGTCGTTTGAAGGGTGAATTCCATTTCGTTCATGGAGAGCTTGCCCTCACCGGCGGCGCGCAGCCAGCGATCGCACACGCGAGCAAAGTCGGTTTTCTCTTGTTCAGTGAGTCCTTTGGATGCTTGCGCACGGCCGTTGATCTCCTCAACAACTCCCCATTGCAGGATCGGGGAATCCGAGAGTCGAACTCCCAAACGCGTCAGTTGTCGCGAAGTCAGCTTGTCCTGTTCCATTTGCGAAGCCAATGCGGTCAAGTCTTCGATGATGGCTACCTGATCCGTTTGGCTCAGTGACGACTGGTCGACCCAAGGGATGAGTTGTTCGCGAAGTGCGTAAGCCGCTCTACCGCCTTGTTTCCCGGTGAGCATGAACGACATGATTGCCACAGCAACGCAAAGAATCACCAACCCGAAAATGAACACCACAAAGCAGGCTGGCCCCAAAGGAACATCTTTCTGCTTGGTTTGTCCGTTGGTAGGAACGTTGCTGCCAGTGGAACCCGAGGAGTTAGAGGCAGAGTTCAAGTCGTCACTTGTCTTTTTTTGAGGATTGATTTTAGGTTTCTTATTCTTCGTCAAATGCTATTTCCAACACTTCGTACCGCAGCGTTCCCTTGGGCGCAACCACCTCGACGATCTCGCCGATTTTTTTGCCCATGATGGCGGCCCCGAAAGGGCTGGTCGAGAGAATTCGTCCCGTTTCGTAGTTCTCATCGCCGGCACCCACAAGGGTATACTCTTCTTCATCCCCGAACTTAAGGTCTTTCAGTTTCACTCGTGCGCCAAACACAACTTGGTCGCGGGGAAGGGCAGAGGTATCGATAATGTGAGCGCGGGAAATCTTCGCCTTGAGAGCGTTGATCTTGGCTTGCATCAAGCCTTGATTCTCGCGTTGTGCATGGTACTCGGCGTTTTCCTTGAGATCCCCTTCCGCTCTCGCGTCTGCGATCTTTTCAGCGATCAGTGGCATCTCTTCGTTTTCCAGACGCGCGATTTCGGCCTTGATTCGGTTGTAGCCCTCGCGGGTCATCGGCACGTAATCGGTCATCACATATCCTCCCATCTCAGAAAAAAAGATGCGACATGCCCCTGAATGAGAAGGCAGTCGCATCACTACACCAATTTTGTTTGGTTTCAAACTTAACAATCTTTCCACTCTCCCCGCGATTGTCAAGCGATATGGCGGGAATGGAGCCCTTGTTTCTGAGCTTAGCG
>CAYXFO010000078.1:0-8648 GCA_964464255.1 uncultured Pirellula sp. | reverse complement strand
TGAGCTTAGCGGATAGATCTTGTACAGATTTGTGAACCGATGAATAGATTCCGTCCAAGTTCATCCGCAACCACTGTCCGGGCTTGGCTCGAGAATCTATCCTTCTGTAGATCCAGCCATCAAAGGACACATGCATATGGAACGAACCGCCGGTCCTTTTGCGTTTGTCCTTCAATCGACCTAATCGACCAAATTTTCGAACTTCTCGGAGGTTTTCATGCGATTCGCTAATCAATCCGCTTTGGCACTGGCTGGGTTCGCTGTTGCGACAATGCTTCCAATGAACATTGCATCGAGTCAGGAATCTTCCCCCGGAATCTCGACCGCGAAGACGCGAGTTTCTGCAGTACAGCAAAAGGAAATGACGGAGAAAGCCATCGCCTTCTTGCGAACCGCCCAATCGGAGGATGGTTCGTTTAGCAGCCAAGCTGGCCCAGGAATTACGGGATTGGTTGCGACTGGGTTGTTAGCCGTGGGGCTACCGGTCGATGATCCAATGGTCCGCAAGAGCCTCGATTACATCCTCGCATCGAAAAGGGCTGATGGAGGGCTGTATGCGGAAGGTTCTCGGCACGCCAATTACGAAACCAGTTTGGCAATCATGGCTCTCAGCCGCGCGAATGCCGATGGGCGGTACGATGCATTGATCCAGAATGGGCAGAAATTCGTAAAGACCGCTCAATGGGACGAAGGGGAGGGGCTCAGCGAAAAAGACCCTGCATTTGGTGGAGCTGGCTATGGGAGTAAGTCGCGACCCGATCTTTCCAATACTTCCTTCTTTATCGAGGCCCTGCGGTCAACCGGTGCTCCCGAAGATGACCCAGCCATCCAGCGTGCTCTCGCGTTCGTCAATCGATGCCAGAACCTCGAGTCCCCCGCAAACGACACTCCCTTTGCTCCAAAGATCAACGATGGCGGGTTCTATTACACGCCCGCTAATGGCGGGGAATCCATGGCTGGCAAAGATGACGCGACCGGTGGGCTCCGCTCGTACGCTTCGATGACCTACGCTGGCCTTAAGAGCATGCTCTATGCCGGCGTCGAAAAAGACGATTACCGCATCAAGGCAGCCAAGAGTTTCCTCGCAAAGAATTACTCCGTAAACAGCAACCCAGGCATGGGCGGGGCCGGCCTTTACTACTATCTGCACACGATGTCCAAGACGCTTAGTCTGCTCAAAGACCCGATCTTTGTATCCGAAAAGGGAGAGCACGATTGGAAGCAGGATATCCTGACGCAATTGCGGCAGACCCAACGCCAGAACGGTTCATGGATCAACCCCGAAGCACGCTGGATGGAAGGGGACCCAAATCTGGTGACCGGGTACGTGCTGATGACGTTGTCCTACCTGAAGTGAGCAACCGATCAGACCGATCAGACCGATCTGCCTCGCGAGGGGCTGGCTCTACCGACGAGTTTTGCACAATAGCATCGCAGGAATGCGCAGTGCGCGTTGGTCGTTAATCTTTTCCTAACCCTTGCAGCATGGACGAGTTGCCGTCGATTTCGACGTTTTGAACTCGCCGATCGATTGGTTGCGTTTCCGTTTTGCATTAACTTCTTGGCGTCCGCGGGGCCACGACGGTACTCGCTCATTCTCTAACCAACTCGACGCAATGAATCCAACCGAACCTTCGTCTGAGATCGAGACCACTTCGCAGTCAATCGGAATGGAATTAGATCCTCAATCGCTCGCAGTGAGCGCTCCGTTTGTCGGGCAGTGGAATCAACTCATCAGCCAAACGAATTGGGAAAAGGGTCGCATCATTTCCGAATGGCGCTCCGCGCTCTTGGATTCGGGTGCTCCCAATACAGCCTACAGCGACGAAGCTTGGGCGCAATGCGTAGGCGCGGTAACCAGTCAACACGTGGGGCGATTGCGCCGTGTCCACGAACGATTCGCAAAACATCACGCGAGCTATCCCGGGCTCTACTGGAGCCATTTCCTCTCGGCGATCGAGTGGGATGACGCCGAGCTGTGGCTCGAGGGAGCCGTTCGCAGTTCCTGGAGTGTTTCCGAAATGCGACGAACCCGATCGGAAGCATCGATCGCTGCGGGCAAGGAACCGGAGCGGGACGAAGAACTCATCTCCTCGGAAGTTGACGATGGTTTTGTCGCGCTCGCCTCGGACGACGAGGATACCGAGGGTCGCTTCGAAGACGACGGATCATCCGGTCCAATCGCTGAGGGGCCTGATTTCGGGGATGAAGATACTCATAGCGAGGATGACCCAAGCCGCATTCAATCCGCAGATCCCGGGATGGCCTCGGGTGATCCGTTCGCGGAAGATCTGTCCGTTGAGCGAGTCAACCCCTTCGCCACCCTCGGCGAATTGCCGCCGGATGTCGCTGAGGCGATGGAGCAGTTCAAGCTCGCGATCATCCGACACCGCTCGGCTTCCTGGATCGACATCCCTCAATCGAAGATGGTGCAAGCCATCGAGGCTCTTCGCGCGTTCGCTCAATCGTCCTAGGACTGGGAAAACGGCGAAAAAAGAGTTAAAATCTCGCGGCCCTCGCCCGTTCCTCTCTCTCATGGCCCTCATTGGCGGGAGACCCCTCCGGAATGAATGAAGAAATCCTGCAACGCATTGATCGTAATTACGGGATCGAAAATTGGTCCTCCGGTTATTTTGGCGTCAATCCGCAGGGGAATATCGTCGTTCATCCCGCGATGCACGATCCGCGATGGGTGGATCTGAAATCCGTGGTCGATCACTTGGTCCACGAGCGAAAGCTCAGCTTACCGATCCTGTTGCGGTTCCCGCAGATCCTGACCAATCAACTCAAACTGCTCACGGGAGCCTATCGAGATTCGATCGAACAGTTTGGTTACCAAGGGAAACATTATCCAGTGTTCCCGATGAAAGTGAATCCTCGCCGCGAAGTGGTTGAGGAATTCTTGAAAGAGACCGGACGTCATCGCGTTGGGCTCGAATGCGGTAGCAAGGCTGAACTCTATGCCGCCATCGCTCAAGACCAAACCCCGGAGTCGCTCCTGATCTGCAATGGCTTCAAGGACGAGTCTTTCTGTCGTTTAGCGTTGTTAGGCGTTCAATCGGGCAAGCGTGTAGTGGTCGTGATTGAGAAGGCAAACGAGCTCAAGATTCTACTGAGAGTGTGCAATGAACTCGGAGTATTCCCATGGATCGGATTGCGAGCCAAGCTGTATACGCGTGGGTCCGGCAAGTGGGCAAGTTCGGGAGGCGATTCCGCGAAATTCGGACTCACGACCTCGGAGATTCTCCAGTGTGTACGCTTGCTTCGCGAAGAAGGGAGAGAGCAATGCCTGCGGTTGCTTCACTTCCATATCGGCAGCCAGATCACCGATATCAAGCGAGTAAAGAATGCGATGAAGGAAGCGGCTCGCGTCTATGCCAAGATCCATCAATGGGGGCTGCCGGTCGATTACCTCGATATCGGAGGTGGACTCGGCGTGGACTACGACGGCTCCAAGACACGGACCGAATCATCGATGAATTACACGGTTCAGGAATTCGCAAACGATGTGGTCTACACCGTGCAGACGGTGTGCGATGAAGAAGATGTGCCTCATCCCAATCTCGTCACCGAGAGCGGTCGCATGATGACCGCCTACCATACTGTGCTCGTCGTCTCGATCCGCGAGGAAATCGAAACATTCGCCGACGATCAACCCGAAGTCACTATCGATGAAGACGATCCGCAAGTCATCACCGAACTGAAAGGCCTGTGCGATGATCTCAATGGCAAAAACTACTTCGAGTATTATCACGACGCGGTCGAACACAAAGATGAACTGCACACCCAATTCAATCTCGGTCTGATTTCGCTCGAGGATCGTGCGAAAGGGGAGGTTTTGTATTGGGAAATCTGCGCGCGTGCCCTTCGCGAGTCCGAACAAACGCGCAACCCAAACGAGGAATTTGAAGATGTGAAACGGATCCTTGCAGCCAAGTATCTCTGCAATTTTTCCCTTTTCCGATCGGCACCTGATTCTTGGGCCATCGGCCAATTGTTTCCTATCGTCCCTCTCCATCGATTGCACGACCCGAAGATTGACTTCTCGACCCTGGTTGATGTGACCTGCGATTCCGATGGCAAGATCGATAAGTTCGTCGACCTGCGCGATGTCAAGGAAACTTTGGAACTCCCTGAGTGGCGAGAGTCCGAAGATTATTTCCTTGGGATCTTCCTGATCGGTGCCTACCAGGAAGTCATGGGGTCCTATCACAACCTCTTCGGCTTGCCCAACGAAGCTCAGATTTTCATCGAGGCTCCCGATCGATTTCACGTTGCAAAGATCGTCTCCGGGAGCAAGATCCAGGACATGGTTTCGTTTGCGAGATACGATGTTCATCACTTGCACGACCAGTTTGCCAAACGCGTTCGCGGCATGGCGGTCAACGGTCAAACGACCTCCGATGCCGCTGAGCAATTGATGCGTCAATACGAAGCCGCCGCAACTTGGTCCACCTATCTCGATTAGCCAGGCCTTCCTGCGAGGAGTCGTCGATGGCCCGCAACGAACAACTGATTCGTCAACACAAGATCATTCAGGTCCTCGAACGCCGGCGTTACGGCGCGACCTTGGAAGATCTGCGAGATACGGTCGTCGATGAACTGGGGCTCGGTAGTCTGCATGTTCGCAGCATTCGGCGAGACATCGAAGCATTGCAAGCAGCCGGTATGCCCATCATCACCGAGGAGACTCAGTCGGGCAAAGTATGGAAGATGAGTCGCGCCGATACCGGACTGCATCGCCTCACCATCACCGCCAGTGAACTTATCTCGCTGTCGATGGGACGCGACCTGTTGATCCCACTGGTCGGGACTCAATTCTGGCAAGGGATCGAGGCGTTCTGGAACAAAGTCCGCGAACAATTGCCCGCAGGGGTTTGGGAACACTATGAACGCTATCGCCGAACGCTCCGAATCCTCGGTGTCGTTCCCAAGACCTACGAGAAACAGCAAGGGGTCCTCAAAACCATCAACCGTGCGATCCAAGAGCATCGACGGCTCGACGTCGAGTACGAATCAACCGGCCAAACGCCGCGCAAGCGAATCCTCGAACCGTATGGCCTCGCAATTTTTCAGTCGAGCATCTACTTGGTCGCTGTCGAAGCCGGAGTGAACCTGGATGCCGATCCCCAAGAGCGGCTGCGGCACTGGAAACTCGATCGCTTCCATCGAGCGACCGCCTTGGATGACTGGTTCAAACCCGATGAAGAAATCGATCTGAACAGCCACCTGGGGCGAAGTGTAGGCATCTTCAGCGGAGACCAGCCGATCATGTACCGGGTGCGGCTCAACGCCAAGGCGGCGCGGTGGGTCCAGGAAGAGCCTTGGCACGCTGAGCAGCAGATGGAAATGTGTCAGGACGGCTCCAGCATTCTCTCCGTTCCTGCCTTCCACCCCATGGAAGTCATCCCCAACGTCCTCAGGCTCGGGGCCGATGCCGAACTTTTGGAACCGGCCAACGCCCGGCAATGGATCGCCGAGCAAATCGCTCAAATGGGGGCCAGATACCAGAAATCCAGCGTTTCCCGGGGTTCGAAACGGTCGTGAAATCCTCGGGGAAGCCCGCAGTTCGTCTTCCCTCGCGGGGTGGATTCAGCCACAATGTCGGTTTGGATTCCCCGTCTTAACATCGGGGCTTGGCAAACCTTACATCCGGAATGATCACATCCATGTCCGACGCAAAAGTGTTGGGAGAGGTCGACCCTTCGGTGCTGGCCGCTGCTGGTCAAGTAGAAGCCTTAGTTGACGTCGACCCCGCGGAAACAAGCGAGTGGCTCGGGTCCCTAGACTATGTCCGCAAGAGCCGCGGTAATGAACGCGTACGATACTTGTTGACTGCCCTCGATAATCGGGCCCGCCGGGATGGGGTCGAGATCCCGTTTGAGACCACCACTCCCTACATCAATACCATTCCCGCCGCGGAACAACCCGCCTACCCCGGGAATCGCGAATTGGAACGACGAATCAAGAGCATCATCCGTTGGAACGCGATGGCCATGGTGGTGCGGGCCAATAAAAAGAATAAAAACCAAGGGGGCCACATCAGTACTTTCGCGAGCAGCGCTACGCTCTACGAAGTCGCCTACAATCACTTTTTTCGGGGCCGTGGTGACTCAGGTTACTCCGGTGACTTGGTCTACTTCCAAGGGCACGCATCGCCAGGAATGTACTCGCGTGCATTCGTCGAAGGACGATTACCGGAAATTAAGCTTGAAAACTTCCGGCGTGAGTTGGCTCCCGAAGGTGGCTTGAGTAGCTATCCACACCCCTGGCTGATGCCCGAGTTCTGGGAGTATCCCACGGTATCCATGGGGCTCGGCCCCATCATGGCGATTTACCAAGCGCGATTCAACGAATATCTGAACGATCGCGGACTCAAGGATACGCGTGGCCAAAAGGTTTGGGCCTTCCTCGGCGATGGCGAATGCGATGAACCAGAAACGCTAGGTGCCATCACGCTCGCGTCACGCGAGAAACTCGACAATCTCGTCTTTGTCGTGAACTGCAACCTGCAGCGTCTCGACGGACCTGTCCGTGGCAATGGCAAGATCATTCAAGAACTCGAAGCGGTATTCCGCGGCGCTGGCTGGAATGTCATCAAAGTGATTTGGGGTAGCGATTGGGATCCTCTCCTCGAAAAAGATGAATCGGGACTGCTCGTTCAGCGCATGACCGAAGTGGTTGATGGCCAGTATCAGAAATACACGGGTATGCCCGGCTCTTACATCCGAGAGCATTTCTTTGGCAAGTATCCCGAACTGTTGAAACTGGTTGCCAACTATTCAGACGAAAAGCTTGAGAAGATGAATCGAGGGGGCCATGACCCCGAGAAGGTCTTCGCGGCGTTCAAAGCTGCGGTCGAACACAAGGGACAGCCGACGGTGATTCTCGCCAAGACGATCAAAGGCTACGGGCTCGGCGAGGCGGGCGAAGGGCGAAATATCGCTCACAACCAGAAGGAAATGAACGAAAAGGAACTTCTCGAGTTTCGAAGCCGGTTCGGCATTCCGATTTCTGATGACGAAGTGGCGACCGCTCCGTTCTACAAACCACCCGAGACCAGCAACGAGATTCGGTACCTCAAAGAGCGTCGCATCGCTCTCGGAGGCTCCGTGCCTAGCCGGCCGACGAAACATCCGGTAACCGAAACGCCGACGCTCGAGGACTACCGCAAGTTCATGAGCACACAACTCGAGGGCAAGACGATCTCAACCACCAACGGTTTTGTCCGTTTGCTCGGTCGTTTGGTCAAGGACAAGAATATTGGAAGCGTCATTGTTCCAATCGTTCCCGATGAGTCTCGCACGTTCGGTATGGAAGGACTCTTCCGAGAGATCGGTATCTATGCACATGCCGGCCAATTGTATGAGCCAGTCGATTCGGATCAGTTGGCATATTACAAAGAAGCTCGCGATGGTCAGATCCTCGAGGAAGGGATCACCGAGTGCGGGTCGATGAGTAGCTTTGTTGCCGCTGGTACTGCGTACTCGGCTCATGGGATCAACATGATCCCGTTCTACATCTACTACTCCATGTTCGGATTCCAACGAGTTGGCGATTCGATTTGGGCAGGCGCGGACATGCGTGCCAAGGGCTTCTTGATCGGTGGGACAGCAGGCCGAACCACGCTCAACGGCGAAGGACTGCAACACCAAGACGGCCACAGCCATCTCAATGCGATGGCGTTCCCGACGGTTCGAGCCTACGACCCTGCCTGGGCTTATGAAACCGTGGTGATTGTGATGGACGGAATGCGACGGCTGTACCAAGAAGGCGAAACCGCGATCTATTACATCACGGTCCACAACGAAGATTATGAAATGCCAGCGATGCCCGATGGAGTCGAGGAGGGCATCATTCGTGGTATCTACAAATTCAAGTCGGCCGAAGTCGACAAGCCCCGCGCTCGTGTCCAATTGTTCGGGTCCGGTGCGATCCTGAGACACGTGCTCGAAGCCCAAAAAATACTCGCAGAAAAGTATGGCATTGCAAGCGATGCTTGGAGCGTCACCAGCTACACCCAGCTCCGCCGCGATGCCCAAAGCTGTGAACGTTGGAACATGCTTCATCCGGATCAGCCCCGGAAGAAGAGTTACATCCAAACGGTTCTCGAAGGAGCCACAGGGCCGATCATCTCCGCGAGCGATAATGTTCGAGCCGTCGGCGAACAACTGTACCCTTATCTCGATCAAGACTACTTCGTTCTTGGTTGCGACGGCATGGGACGCAGCGAAACTCGACCTGCACTCCGTCGACACTTTGAGGTCGATGCCGCATCGGTTGTCATCGCGACCCTTTACCGTCTCAGTCGAAGTGGGGCCATTCCTGCTTCGGAAGCAGCGGCAGCAATTCGGGATCTCGGATACGATCCGGAAAAGCCCAATCCGCTGTTCGCTTAGTCACAACGATTCCCTATCTCGATTCTCGTTTTTCATTTGCCATGGCTACAGAAATCAAGCTCCCGTCCTTGGGCGAAGGTATCGAATCCGGTGATGTCCTCGAAGTGTTGGTCAAGGCGGGGGATGTCGTCAAAAAAGAACAATCCCTCGTCGAAATGGAAACCGACAAAGCAACGGTATCGGTACCTAGTCCCGTCGCTGGAAAGATCCTGAGCGTCACCGTCAAAGAGGGGGAGACGGTAAAGGTCG
>CAYXFO010000077.1:6009-13583 GCA_964464255.1 uncultured Pirellula sp. | reverse complement strand
TTCAACGATTTCTATCGTTACGCAGACTGGATTTTGACCGTCCCCTTGCTCATGGTTGAATTGGTCGCAGTTTTGCGATTGGAAGCCAGCAAGTCCCGGTCGCTTTTGACCCGCTTGGTCATCGCCGCCGCCCTCATGATCGCGTTGGGATATCCCGGGGAAGTGATCTCCACTTCCGACGGTTGGACCCAGCGCGTGATCTGGGGTGCTCTCTCCTCAGTACCTTTCTTCTACATTTTGTACATCTTGTGGACTGAGTTGACCGCGTCGCTCGCCACCCAGCCAGAAGCGGCTCGCAAGTTGATCGAAATCGCTCGTTTGGTCATCTTGATCACTTGGGCTGTCTATCCGATCGCTTACGCTCTCGGTGGCACTCCGGAAGCTTTGAAGGCAAAGGAAGCAGGACAGGGAGATGCTTCCGGTATTGTCTGGCTCCAAGTTGGCTATGCGATTGCTGATATGACTGCCAAAGCTGGGTTTGGAGTTCTGATCTATATGATCGCCCGAGCAAAGAGCAAGGGTCACAGCCATGCTTCCCTGGAACCAGCGGTAGCCTAGTTTCATCGTTTTGTTCGCGGCGACCGCAGTCACGGAAAAAGAGTGCGGTCGCCTGCATCCGTTTGAGAGGTCAGGTGCTCGAGTGCCATTTCCCCTACTCTACATTGCGATCTGCATCATGCTGATGACGGCATTGTGGCTGTTCGGAGCACCCGAGTTTTCTGCCTTGGTTTTATCTGCAGCGACCTTAGTCGCCATACTCGGAGTTCCGCATGGGGGCTTGGACCACTGGACCGGACGCAGATTGCTCGCGTCTCACTTTCGAGACCGTTGGTGGTTGATGTTCTTTCCCGGATATCTTGCCGTAGGTTTAGCGGTCGCGGCCGCTTGGTTCGCCTTTCCTGTCCTGACCGTATTCGGATTTTTCTTCCTTTCCGCCTGGCACTTCGGTCGCGAAGATCAACATCGAATGGCAAGTATTCAAGAGAAGAAACGATCCTCAGCATTCATCGAACACGTTTCAGCGATTGCGTTGGGGGGGCTGGTAATCTGGATTCCTGCGATCATTCGTCCGCTTGAGATGGAAGAATTGCTTCGGATGATTGTCCCCTCCAACGATTCGCAGGATGCTGCACAAATCGTTCGTTGGACACAATGGGGAGCGATGGTTCTGTGCCCGATGGCGGTTCTGTTCCTGGTCAGGCAACTGATAAGTGATGGTGCGAACAGGATCGGCTCGAAAGGTGGAAATGGAGCGATTGATTGGAGTGTTTGGGTCCCCTTGGCAACGGCGGGGATCGCTGCGTTCACTCCTATTCTGGTTTCCTTCACTGCCTATTTTTGTTTGTGGCATTCCATGCTTGGCCTATCGCGACTGCGAAGCCAAGAAGGGTTGACGCGGCCTCGGTTCATGATGGCGATTCTGCCGTTATCGGCGTTGGCAGTCGGAGGTGTGGCAGCACTTGGGTTCCTGGTCCGATTCGGCGATGGCGGACCCGCGATTTCTGCGATCCCCGCTTCGCTTCAGACGTTATTCATCGGGTTGTCCGCGATCGCAGTCCCACACCTTTTGTTGCACGAGTGGTCTGATCTTGTGCAGCGAAAGCAACCGATGGCGGAGGTGATGTCGTGAATCATCCTTCGGTATCGACTTCGAATCCAATTTCCCTCAACGGCGAGCGGACTGACTACATTCTGGTCGGAGGGGGACTGCAAAGTGGGCTGATGGCGCTCGCGATCTCCCATCATCAACCTAACGCTCATTGGATCATCATCGAGCAACAGGAAAAACTGGCTGGGAATCACACTTGGTCCTTTCACGAAACCGATTTGGCCAACGAATGTGCCCCCTGGGCCGACCCGATCGCGGAATATCGATGGCCGCGTTACCAGATTCGAGTGGGAGGTCGAGTACGAACGGTGAAGATTCCCTATCGAACCTGTTCGTCATCTCATTTCGAAAAAGTCGTGACTTGCACGGCGCAGCAGGCTCGCGGTGAAATCCTCACTCATACCACAGTAAACGATGTGGAAAAAAACTGCGTGGTCCTCGGTGATGGAAGACGGTTGGATGCAACGGTCGTGATCGACAATCGCGGCCCCGCTCCAAGGAACACGGGCTCGTTCGCGGGTGGCTTCCAAAAATTCTGGGGATTCGAGTTGGAGTTGAATCAGGATTGGCCTCATGCAAATCCGATCGTCATGGACGACCAAATCGATCAGGAGGATGGCTTTCGCTTCATCTACACACTGCCGATGGAGCGTCGTCGCGTGTTGGTCGAGGATACTCGCTTCTCGAACACGACTTCGATCGATCGGGACGAGTGCCTTGAAAACATTCGAGCCTATGTGATATCACGCGGTTGCCATGATTGGCGGATCGTTCGTGAAGAGCATGGCGTACTTCCGATGCCAATCAGCGGTTTCATGCCCGGGAGCGGCCTGCCGATGCTCGCGGGTGGCTATCGTGGCGGATGGTTTCATGCGGCGACCGGCTACTCGTTCCCCATGGCATTGCGAGTCGCCCATACCGTTGCGACGAATCCTATCGATCAATTGGCGGATGCCTTGCAGCGACTGAGTCAGGAACATGCATGGAGGGGGCGCTTTTCGCGGTTCCTGAATCGCTTGCTTTTTGAGTTGGTCAAACCGCAGACGCGCTACCAAATCTTTCGAAGGTTTTATCGGGTCCTCGGCGAGCCTGCCATCGCTCGCTTCTACGGCCATCGATTCACAGCCCTGGATGCGTTTCGCATTGTGGTCGGTGTCCCTCCGATGGGACTGCAGCCACTCAAGTTCATTCGATCCTACCAACGGCTCCCTTCCCGTCAGGTAGTCGCTCCAACATCCAATCAACCGATCAAGGTGCCGGGATGAATCCTCACGTGAAACAACTTTTGGATCGCTCCTTGTTTGAGCCGGTTCGCGATTTCAAATGCCGACAAGGTAAACGGATCCGCAGTGCCCTTCTTCAGATCAGCTTCGAGATGGGGGGTGGCATCGGCGACGTACCTGCCTCGGTCAGCGATGCCATCGAAAGTTTGCATGCGGGCTCGTTGGTTATCGACGATGTACAGGACGACTCGCGCTCGCGGCGCGGGCATGCCACCATGCATCACAGTATCGGTGTGCCGCTCGCCATCAACGCGGGCAACTGGATGTACTTTCAAGCCCTGGAATGCTTGAGCAATTCCCCACTTCCTGCCGAGACTCGCTCGCGTTTGATCGAGGCCATGATCCATACCGCACGGCGATGCCATGAAGGTCAAGCGATCGATATCCACGCTCGAGTCGATGAAGTTCCCGTCGAGCATTGGGAAGCAACCGCCAGCGCGATCAGCCTCATGAAGACCGGCTCGTTGGTCGAACTGGCGGTGCGGATGGGATGCTTGGCTGCCAACGCTCCCGATCGACTTCTGTCCGTATTGCCAGGCCTAGGGCGACGGATCGGTATCGCTCTCCAAATGCGCAATGACCTCGACGAGTTGGCATCGATCGCCCTGTGTCGACCGGGCGAGCAAACGGACGATACGATTCGCGACGATGATCTCCGCAACGCCAGAATGACATGGCCATGGGTCTGGGCAAGCCAAACGATCGATCATGCGCGATGCCGAGAATGGGCATTGCGATTGGTTCGATCGCCCGAAGATCGGCGTCAGGTTGCGAGAGAGTTGTTCGAGCGGATCGGACAGCATGGCGATCAGGTCATCGCGACCTTGATCTCTGAGCAGTTGCAGTTGATGGCCGAACATGTCATCGATCAACGCTTGCTCGATGGCGTTGAGCAAATCCTGCAGACGATTGAACGACCTAGTTGTCCGGTTTCCCTCATGGAAGAGATCCAAGCCGAACGGACCTCCGAGGTTATCCGATGACCCAAGCTCCAGCCGCCAATGCGGGTCTCGTAGATGACTTTCCAGCACGAGCAAGATCGAATCGCGCTCGCGCAGCGGTGATCGGTAGCGGTTTCGGCGGCTTGGCAGCGGCGATTCGATTGCAAGCGATGGGCTTTGAGACCATTTGTTACGAATCCCGCGACCGAGCTGGCGGCAGGGCCTATGTCTACCGAGATGCTGGCTTCACGTTCGATGCGGGACCAACCGTCATCACCGCTCCTCACTGCCTCGAAGAGCTCTTTGCGTTAGCTGGCGAATCGATGTCGGATCATGTCGATTTGATTTCGGTCGATCCGATGTATCGCCTGCAATGGCCCGATGGCATGAGCTTCGACTACAGCAGCAACGAGTCCCGATTGGTTGAGCAAATTAGAAAGTGCTCTCCGAACGACGTGGATGGCTATTATCGTTTCGCAGAATACACGCGGCGGGTCTTCGAAAAGGGATACGTCGAACTCGGTGCAACACCGTTCCTGAATTTTCGCGATATGATTCGTTGCGCACCGGACCTGATGCGATTGCGGGCCGATCGGAGTGTCTATTCGACGGTCTCCCGATTCATCCAGAACGAGCAATTGAGGCAAGCATTTAGTTTCCATCCGCTGTTGGTGGGTGGAAATCCAATGGAAACGAGCGCCATCTACACTCTCATCCATTGGATCGAACGACAGTGGGGTGTCTTCTTTCCGCGAGGTGGCACAGGGGCATTGGTCGAAGCACTGGTCGCTCTATTCCAGCGGCTCGGAGGAGAACTAAGGTTATCGAACCCGGTCGATCGGATCTCTCTTCAAACCGATGCTCGCGGCAGGACCGTTCACAGTGTATGTGATGCGCAGGGTGATACGGAACGATTTGATCTGGTGGTATCCAACGCCGATATCCATCACACCTATGCGAAGCTGTATCGAGAAAACGGGGCTGGCATTACCATGCAGCGCAGACTCGAGCGGATGGACTGGTCGATGTCTTTGTTCGTGATGTATTTCGGGACCAAGCGGCGGTATCCAGACTTGGCACACCATACGATCCTGTTCGGCCAGCGTTATCAGGGTTTGCTGAAGGATATCTTCCATGGCCGCAAACTGCCTGAAGATTTCAGCCTCTATCTGCATGCGCCGACCGTTTCCGATCCGGGGATGGCACCGCCCGGCGGAGAGGCTTTTTATGTGCTGAGCCCCGTCCCTCACCTGGGGCGAGCAAATGTCGATTGGGAAGAGACCGCGACTCGTTACGGCGATGCGATTTTGGAATCGCTCGAACAGTATTTGCCCGGTTTGCGCGAATCAATCGTCACACGCAGGCACTTCACCCCCAACGATTTTCGCGATCAGTTGAACGCCTATCAGGGATCCGCTTTCTCGGTGGCACCCAAACTGACGCAGAGCGCGTACTTTCGACCTCACAACAAATCGGAAACGATTCCGAATCTCTACATTGTCGGTGGTGGCACGCATCCAGGAGCGGGTGTCCCTGGCGTTGTGAATACAGCCAAGGCCACTCTTGGAATCATCGCTCGCGATTTTGCGAAGGTGCTGAAATGAGCGAGAGATTCGAGATTCGCAACGATGCCGACAATTGGATCGATCCTATCAAGGACGCCAACGGAGTGATCGCTCGATCGAGCCGATCGTTTACGCTGGCTTCTTCGTTCCTCCCTTATCCGATCCGGACCAAGGTTTGGGCCCTGTATGCATGGTGCCGCAGCGTGGATGATGCAGTCGACCATGCAGAAAGTCCGATCGAGGCGGCAGAGGCTTTGCGTACATTGGAAGAGGATCTCGCGCGATGCCAACGGGGTGAATCCCCTGCGCATCCGGCCTCCGAGTGGATCCGACCCCTAATCGTCGCTGGTCATATTGAACCTCGCCACGCAAGGGAACTGATCGAAGGCATGCGCATGGATTTGGACGGGTATTCCGTTCGCAACAACGAAGACTTGGAACGTTACTGCTATCACGCTGCCGGGACGGTCGGTCTGATGATGACATCCTTGATGGGGGTCACAGATCGGTCCGCCTATCGACATGCGATCGCATTGGGAGTCGCCATGCAAATGACCAACATTGCCCGCGATGTCCGAGAGGATGCGGAGCGAGGTCGATCCTACTTGCCGGGAATCACCCATGTGTTGGACGCGAACTCGGATCAAATCTCCGAAAGTGTCGCCAAAATCCTTGCTCTTGCCGAGGAACGCTACAACGTCGCGATCGAGGGGCTTCACTACTTGCCATGGCGATGCCGCGTTGCCATCCGTGTCGCTCTCGAAGTCTACCGCGAGATCGGTCGCGAGATTCAGCGAAAAGGATGCTCCGTGATGGGCGGCCGGACAATCATCAGCAAGGGGCGACTCGCCTGGGTTGCAGCCAGAGCCTTGTTGTCATCGATCCGAAACAATTTCGCCATGACTCTGCGTAGCGTCATGGATCGTACATTATTTCCTTTGAAGGAGTTTTCCATGAACGAATCATCCGATTCCAATCCGTCTGTTCGTCCGTGCACTGCGAACCAAGCCAAACAGGTCGCGTTCCTGGGTCTGTCGCTGACTGCCGTCATGGCGACAGCGCTGTTCTTCCTGGTTTACATCAATCCCAAGGAAGAGGGGTATTCGTATCTGCCGCTCGTTTACGCAGGCGGATCGGCGATTGCCGCAGTTTTTTTCAACCGCCTATCCGCTCGCTACGACCGGCCCGGCACCCCGCAGGCGTCGTAGATCCGACCGATCGGACTGATCGGACAGATCATCGCGTTGGTGGCGTGATCCCCAACTCGCGCATCAGCATCTGCATGTCGTCCCAGGTCTGATGCTTGGCTTCGGGGGTGCGCAGCAAATACGACGGGTGGTAGGTGACCAGAACCTTGGCGTTCTTGTACGCATGGAACCGTCCTCGAAGCCGACCCACACTGTCATTGCGTCGTAGAACTGCCCGGGCGGCGATCGATCCCCAACAGATGATGTACTCGGGCTGCAGGATCTCGAGCTGGCTTTCAAAGAACGGGCGGCAGTTTTCGATCTCGGCATCCACCGGGGTCCGATTTCCAGGCGGTCGACACTTGAGGGTGTTCATGATGTAGACCTGATTGCGTGCCAACCCCGATGCGAGCAGGATCTTGTCGAGCAGTTGGCCTGCGGCTCCAACAAAAGGTTCGCCCGCTCGATCCTCGTCCGCTCCCGGGGCTTCACCCATCATCACCAGCTTCGGACGCAGAGGTCCGATACCGAAGACGGTTTGCATCCGACGACAGACAATATCGGCGCACTTGCGGCAAGCTTTGACTTCCTCATGCAGTCCCTGAAGAGCGACGGCACGACCGTTATCATCGAGGGAGGTGTTCGCCCACGGCGTGAGCGTGGTCGGACCTTCCATCGGAGGCAACGGAGCTATCGGTTTCGTCGGTAGGGGATTCTCCGGCGACGATGGCTTGGATGGCGGTGATGCTTGCTTGGTCGGAGCAGGCTGCAACGTTGACGGGCCCTTCGACGATCCGGTTGCGTCTGCTCTAGTGCGATCTGCCACGGGCCACTGTGCGATCTCGTCAGGCAACGGATGACGCGCGATGGGGAGATGCGTGATCCCAGATCGTTGCCAATGGCCGAGCAACTGCTCGGCGATGGTTGTCCAGTCAATCCCTTCTGTTTCACGACTCATGATTAGCCTGCTGCCCTATTAGCCCGCTACC
>CAYXFO010000077.1:0-5909 GCA_964464255.1 uncultured Pirellula sp. | reverse complement strand
CCTTGATGGCCCGCTCAAAGGCATTGGCCGCATGGAGCAATTGCTCTTGCGAATGAGCAGCGGAAACCTGGGTTCGGATCCGCGCCTTGCCTTGCGGTACGACCGGATAGGAGAAACCGATTACATAGACCCCTTCCTCAAGCATCGCTTTGGCAACGCGGCCCGCGAGAGCGGCGTCTCCCACCATCACCGGAACAATCGGGTGAGTACCGGGCAGAATATTCAATCCACGCTTCGTCATCGCATCACGGAAGAAATGGGTGTTCGATTCCAATCGATCTCGAAGCTCGGTGGAAGACATCACGAGTTCCAGCGCGCGAATCGCACCGGCAACCACCGGGGGTGCAATCGTATTGGAGAAGAGATAGGTTCGGGATCGCTGCCGCAGCAGCTCGATCATCTCCTTGGGCCCTGATGTGTATCCACCACTTGCACCGCCAAGAGCCTTGCCCAGGGTGCCGGTCATAATATCAACGCGATCGAGCACTCCACACAATTCGTGAGTACCGCGCCCATGCGGACCGATGAATCCAACGGCATGCGAGTCGTCGACCATAACCATCGCATCGTACTCGTCGGCCAATTGGCAAACGGTCGCCAAGTCGGCAATCGTTCCATCCATGGAGAAAACTCCATCGGTTGCGATCAATCGGAACCGCGATCCTTTTGCCTCCTCAAGTTTGCTGCGGAGATCGTCCATGGAATTGTTCTTGTAGCGCAGTCGCTGAGCTTTGCACAACCGGATGCCATCGATGATGCTGGCGTGGTTGAGTTCATCGGAGATGATTGCATCTTCGGCAGTGAGGATCGTTTCAAAGAGTCCGCCGTTGGCGTCCCAGCAGGAGTTGTAGAGGATCGTATCTTCCTTGCCAACGAACTGGCTGATCTTGGCCTCGAGGTCTTTATGGATCGTTTGCGTGCCGCAGATGAAGCGGACCGAAGCCAGTCCATATCCCCAGCGGTTGAGCGCATCGGCGGCGGCTTGACGAACGCTCGGATGTTGCGCGAGTCCGAGATAGTTATTCGCGCAAAGATTGAGATATGGTCGACCATCAGCCAACGTGACCATCGTCCCTTGGGGCGAATCGATCACCCGTTCGGTCTTGAAAGTGCCTGCTTCGCGCATCGCTTGATTCGCTGCGGCGATGCATTCGAGGAATTGTGCGTTCATGCGTTGGTTATGGATTCAGAGTGATTGGATACTGAGGCATTGGAGCTTGGGGAACGGGGGAAACGGGTCCAGTAGTCGGTCCATCGGAAGCCCATAAATGGTACCAGGATCGCCGCGAAACCGTAAGCGAACCAATAGAAGGTGCCCCACAAGGCCCATTCTTTTTCGATGACGGAGCTGTACAGGCGCTTCGTAGCTTCGAGAACCAGGATTTCAGCCAGCGCGTACTCTGCGATGGTGATCGCCGCAAGAACAGGAAACAGAAGCCAGCGCCATGGCCGTCCCGCCAGCATCCAACCGGTGGCCAGGATCGGTACGAAGGGAATAAACAATGTCTCGGCCAATTGAATACCTAGCCAGACGCGTCGAGAGGCAACGATGGGGCTTTCGGTGAAGGAATCATCGAATACCGATTGGTCGAGAGATCCGGACGAAATATTTGCTCCCCAGTTCATCCTGAACAAGAACACTTGAATCAAAACCGCGAGTACCGTCATCAGAACCATCCAGCGGGCGAGAGTCCATCGAGGACGCGCTCGGACACCCGGGGCGATGATCTCGATACCGCTGATCATGCTGAGGATGCGGAGTACACACCATCCGATGATCATATCTGATGCAAGCAGCGGGAAATCAATATCCCAAAATGTTCCCCAGTTGGCGAAAGTAATCGGACGAAACCATCGGTACAGACACAGGGTGGTGCATGCCAAGACCATGCAATAAAGAATTCCTCCGATCGTGTTTCGCCACTGACCCGGCCCTTGCACAGCGATGAAGGCGATCGCGCTCCAGCCGCTCCAAGCGACGATACTGAAGGCCAATCGATCGCCGACATCCTCGAAGATGAGAAGGAGAGTGGGGGCTGCGATCAACACACCCGCGATTAGGATTCGGACCCACTGCGGCAACCAGCGACTTGAAACCGCTTCCGTTGGACTCTCAGAAACGGGTTTTGAGAGTGGATCATCCATGGCTGATTCACTCTCGCTCATTTCCGATTCTCCTGGCTAGCCTCAAGTGATTTCCGTATGCAACTTGATCAAGCCGAGTGGAGTCCGAGATGAGGATCGAAACCGAACATGTGGTTCATGTTTTGAACCGCAGCACCGCTGGCACCCTTGACCAAGTTGTCGATCGCGCTGACTAAGATGATGCGTGGTCCATTTTCACGCACCGTGATATCGACAAAGTTGGAACGGGCGACATAACGGGTCGCTGGCAGATGCGAGACGACGCGTACAAAGCCGTGGAGCGGATAGTAGCTGTTGAGGCATTCGCGGATTTGGTTCGGCGTTGCGCCCGAGTTGGAATGCACGTAAATGGTGGATAGGATCCCACGTTCCATCGGCACCAAGTGGGGTGTGAAGACGATCTCCGGTTCGACGCCGGAGAACCGTTTGCAGATATCGACGATCTCCGGTTGATGGCGATGGTTGCCGACCGAGTAGGCGGAGATGCTCTCGTTGACTTCGCAGTAGAGATTCCCTAGCTTCGGAGTTCGCCCCGCGCCGCTGACCCCCGACTTGCTATCGACGACAATATCCTTGGGGCTGATGAGTCCTTCCTTGAGAAGAGGAGCCAGTGGCAGAATGGCCGATGTGGGATAGCAACCTGGGTTAGCGACCAGCGATGCTTTGGGGAGTTGATCGGCAAAGAGTTCGGGAAGACCGTATGGGGTGGACCCGAGGCGCGACGGGTCCGGGTGCTTTTCACCGTACCATTTTTCGTACAAAGCTGGCGTTCCGAGTCGATAGTCGGCGGACAGGTCGATGACTCGGCAACCTGCAGCTAACAATTCTTGGCAGATAGCCGCCGAGGCGCCGTGCGGCAAGCAGGTCATCGCGACATCGCAGCGTTCTGCAATTTGGGCGGGAGAAAGATCTTCGACCGGCAGACGCAAACGGCGAACGAGGGACGGATGCATGTCGGCGATCATGCTGCCGTCTGCTTGCCGACTCGTCGCAGCCACGATTTGAGCCTGCGGATGTTTGAGCAACCACTCGATTGCTTCCACTGCGGTGTAGCCCGATGCTCCGACGATAGCCACGCGTATCATGATGATGGTTTCATCCTTGTTCTTCGATATAGCACTTATTGCAACCAAGGTTCAAACTGGTTGTCTTTTTGGATTTCCAAGATCACTTGTCGAAGCTCGGCTAGGATCATAGCGGTGGCGCCCCACACAAAATGGTCTGCGATCCGAAAGCCGGGCGCGTCGAAATCGGCGGTTCCGCGGCGCATCGTTCCCAAGCTGCCAATTGTATCCGAGAGGAGTTCGGAGACAGAGAGCTGGATCACCTGGGCGACTTCTTTCGGATTCGGGTTCATGGTCGGCCGCAGCGAGCTGACGCTCACGTTGGGGGTCACAAAGTGGTTGCTCGCGAAAACATACAGAGGCGTTAGTGTTCCAAGCGGCTGAAGATACTCGGTCGTGCAGCCGAGCTCTTCACCGAATTCGCGGCATGCCGTGCGCCATGGTGATTCACTCGATTCGGCTCGACCTCCGGGCAACGAGATCTGTCCTCCGTGATCGGACATCTGCGAGGGGCGCAGGGTCAATGGGATGAACCATTGACCCCCTTTGCCGGGGATCAAGGCAATCATCACCGAAGCTTTATGGGCGTAACGCGGAGCCGGTCCGCGATGGCGACCGAATGCGTATTGGGGCGCGAATTCCCGATGCGCGGTGTATTCCGGTTTTCGCGGCTCCAATTTTCTTCGGAGTTGGTCCGAGAGATTGTCTAACTCCATCGCTTCAATACTCATAGATTCCATCGGGATATCGACGTATATTTTCTGAACCCTGAGTTTAGAACGTAGTTTCCCCAAAACCATCACGCAAGCCAACTTTCACGGAACCGTTTGCCTATGCCTCGTTCCCAACGACCATCCACCGAGTCGATGGCCAATGTTCTCAGGGTTCTGCCAGCGCGTTGGGCGATCACGATTATCGCGGTTCTGATTGCGTATGTTTTATTGCAACCTCGCTTGAATGCATGGTTCGGGTGGCAGTTGCCCAGCATCCCTGCCATGCTCGGCCAAGAAACTCCTAAGACCAAAAACACTCCCGCCTCCAAACAGGCCACCCCCAAACAGGCTGACGCAAAGAAGCAAGCAGACGCAACGGCCAGCCAATCACAATCCTCCACGACCGAGAAACCCAAGTCGAGTTCGGGTTCGTTCAAGTATGGAATCCTGAAATCGCTCGGCAGGGATCGGTACGAATCCCCGGCAGGTCTGGTCTATGGACCCGGCAGCGAAGAAGGACATCGACTGCAACACATTGAACGGCACCTCCAAGACGACCCCACTCGCCCAGGTTCGCACGGTGTGTTTCAAGGAACGATGGAACAATTCCTCATCGCGATCGATGATACCTATCGTCGCGCGCGAGGACACGCCAAAGGAACCCGCACCCGCAACGAGGAAGCGGAAACCATCTATGAAGCCCCGTTCGATGAATCGATTGGCTACCTCGGTGGCTCCTCCGGACGCGGACAAAAGAATCCTCCACTCAAGCAGATGCGCGTCGTCGTTCGAGGGAAGAACCTGATCACCGCATTTCCGATCCCCTAACGCAGACTGAGGAACATGGCGTTACCTTATTTGATCTATGTGCGGACCTGTCCGATTTGCAAGGAAGGTTTATGCCGAGTCCGAGTCTGCACCGTATCGCACCATTTAGTCGGATGCGTCGTTTGCGATGAATGCGAGTCGGTATGGACCGATCCCGACATGGAGACTCGGTCGATCGAGAAAGACGATACCTACACCGCCAGTTGCCCCGAATGCGGATTATCGCTGTGGGACGAAGCCTGCCACTGGGCCGATATCCAAGAGGTCTGCTTGCTCGGCTGGTATGACAAAGTCAAAGTCGCTCGCACGTAAGAACGAAATCTAAATTGACACCAGCGATGTAGCGCTTATGCTCATCAGCTTTCCAGAATTGGCGATTCTTTATCTCGGCGAGTGACATCTCGGCGAGTTTGTTTCTGTGGGGGATTTCATGAAATCGGAACGGATCGATACGTATGTCGCAGGCGGGGCGAAGCTCGCTCAATCGATATGGGGACTGACGCTCGACCAACTTCACGCAAAGCCCGCCGATGGATCCTGGACGATCCACCAAATTGTCATCCACATGCTCGACAGCGATTTGATCGCGACAGATCGCATGAAGAGGATCGCGTGCATGGACAAGCCACTGTTGATGGGCTACGACGAAAATGCCTTCGTGAACTTGCCCGGAGCCGACGATCTGAGCGCCTTCACCGCTTGCGACCTGTTCCAAAAGAATCGACAGATGACAGGGACAATTCTTCGAAAACTACCTGCCAACGCCTGGGACCGTTTCGGCATTCACAACGAACGAGGTAAAGTAACCCTCGGCGAGTTGTTGGAAACCTATATCCACCACCTCGACCATCACTTGCAGTTCATCGCCAAAAAGCGGGCGATGTTTGCCACCGCCACCGAATAAACCTCAGTCGCATTCAGCCATTCTCGTTACTGAGGTTGAAGGACCGAGTTCTGAACGCTGGGCAACATCCCAGTTTCTGGTGCGGCATTCGCAGGCAATGCTGTATTCGCAGGAAATGCTGTATTCGCAGGAAATGCGGCGCCTGCCATCGGCGTCGCTACATTTTGCGGAACCGCTTGAGCACTGCGAGCAATGTCGCCAGCCAGAGTGCCAGCCTGTTGATAAATCATCTGCCCCTGCTGGATCATGTTCGAT
>CAYXFO010000076.1:5350-13635 GCA_964464255.1 uncultured Pirellula sp. | reverse complement strand
AACCTACGGCAAGCCATGACAAGTAAAAAGCGGAATCCATCGACCACTGCGTGACGGAATCCCGGCCCAGTTTCGCCAGAAAAGTTACGATTCCATAAGCGGTCAACCATACCGCAAGGGTGGATGGGATCAGCAACAAGAGCGATACCATCGCGGAGTGGAAATACCAAGCCAAACCTAGACCTACCAAGCACAAGAAGATGGAAAGCGCGACAGAAATGACAAGCATCAACCGGAGCGATTCGCCTTCGCCGCCATGCAAGTAGACCGAACGCGATACGCTAGGCGCCAATCCGAGCAGATAAGTAAACAGTAGCCATGCCATCAAAGTCACGAGCCATATCGCCGCGAGACTCATCAAGGCAACCGCCAATTTCGTTCTCGCAATATCGCGAGCGGAAATAGGCAAGGATTGTAACCATCGCAATGAACGTGATTCTTTCTCCGTACCCACCAACAAAATGCCAACTCCACAGGCATAAATCATCGGTATCGAAAGAAAGAAGTAGAGGCACTGATTCGCGTCTACGAATGGAGGCGAGTTGAAACTCGTCGTGACCAAAATCAACAGCAGCATCCCCAATCCCAACGCTAGGACGGTTATCGCCAGCGGGACGAGTTGGCGAAACTCTTTCCACAACAAAGCCGAGCGCCACATGGATGAATCGAGAGTTCGATCGTTCATGATCGGTTAGCCTCCATCGCCGTTCGACCTTGGTTGCTTCCCGTTGGTTCAGTCTGCCGCTTATAGAGGCTGTCTCCCCGCGTGCAGGCCACGAACAATTCCTCCAAGGTCGCTGACCGGGACTGTGCATCGATCACCCCGGCAGCGTCTCGCCAAGCGGCTGCGGCTGCCTGGCCATCGCCCTGGACAATCAGTTGCTTCTGTCTCCCCTCCGTGATTTCGGCAAGGATCTTGTTTGGTGGTGGGGGATCCGCAAGCGCGATGAGTGGATCTTGGAGCGATACGGTCACCATCGCGATCGATTCCTTGAGATCCGCCAGTGGGCCGACGAGTTGTACCCGACCCTTGTGAAGGATCGCGATCGTGTCGGCCACCCGTTCGATCTCCGAGATTTGATGGCTCGAAAGGAATACCGTTCGGCCCGTCGCCGCGACAGCAATCATGCTTTCGAGAAACTCGCGACGCACGATCGGGTCCAAGCCCGAGGTGGGCTCATCGAGGATCAGCAGTTCCGGATCATGGGCTAGGGCAAGCGACAAGGCAACTTTCGCCCGCTGGCCTTTGCTGAGGTGTTTGATCTTGCGACCGGCTGGAAGCTCATAGCGGTCGATGTAGTCCTTGTAGGATTCCTTGAATCCGTCGGCATAAAACGATGCCGCAAACCATCCGATCTCGCCGACCGTCATCCAATCGTAAAGGGCTGGCGAGTCGCTCACGTAGCCGATCCTTCGTCGCAAAGCGAGCGACTCGTCGCTGCGCGACGGGTCGAGATCCAGTACACGCACTTGGCCGGTCGATGGACGCTGGAATCCGGTCAGAATGCGGATCAGGGTCGTTTTGCCTGACCCATTTTCACCCAGTAGGGCGAAGACCGTCCCGGGTTCGATCCTCAGATCGATTCCCCGCAACGCATCGCAGCCTTTGAAGTGCATCTCGACACCTTGGATGGAGATCGCATCGCTCATCGTAGAAACCTCTGCTCTTGAATCTTGATCGCAAAAATTAACAACTAGGTGCGCCGAAGTAGAAATCGCTTCAGGGCTTAGACCGGTTCGGTTTCCTCGAGGGGACTCGAAACGGTCGTCACATTGCCATCCAGTTCCTGGATTTGATCGAGGACCAGTCGCCGGACTTCCTTGGCGCTGAGTCCTCCATGAAGAGCCTCGGTGATCGCGGTTCGGATCCGATCTTCGAGAATTTCGCGACGGGCGACGCGGCATGATTGAACCGCATCATCACGCACTGCCAAGCCTTTCCCGCGAAGAGGCATCACCACCCCTTCGGATTGCAGTTGCTGAAATGCCTTCGCAACCGTGTTGGGGTTGATCGCCAACTTGACCGCCAGAGTCCGGACGCTCGGGAGAAGTTGCCCCGGGACCAGGACGCCGTTGGCGACCGCAAACTTGACTTGCCTGACGATCTGTTCGTAGATCGCGATGCCGTTGTCCGCGTCAATCGAAAAGAACATGCTTACCCTCGCTGAATGTTCCGCCTCCACCACGGCCACCGAATTCGGTGTGCTGGTGTACTATCGTGATCGTACACAAGTACGATTGACCCGTCAAGCGATTTTTCCAAGGACGCGTTTTGAAGTTGCGCTTTTGATGGTTGAAATTGCTAGCAGCCAATGCTTCGCGAGGGATTATCACAACCCGACGCGTGAGCGAGGGACGCAAGAGGGAACACGTCGCGAGCGACGTAAGCCTATCCCAAACTTACGTTTCGGGTTGTGATTACATCGGAAATCGCAACTTCAAAACTCACGTCTCGGGTTGCGATGAACCATTGAGAATCACCGTTTTGCGGGCTCGAAAGAATCCCAAAGCGGAATGTCAAAACCTGCTCCGCCCTTATCAAAACAGACGTCTTTTTGCGAAACATAGGGTCTGCATGTCAGCTAAACTACTATTCATGTGGTAGCAATTGTTTTTGAAAGGTAGACCCTAGATGTACACGCAGTTTTCCCATCGTTTGTTTGCCCTGAGTTTGGCGATCCTGGTATCGACATCCTTTGTGTCAGGTCAGCAACCTGCCCCGCAACCGGAATTTCCTCCGGCTGACAAAGTACTCGAAGGGTTCGAGAAGGTCGTTACCAAGGGAAACGTCGCGACGATGTATACCCTTTGGCTTCGCGCCAAAGACAGCCAGTTGTACGCCGAGTTACCACGCAACTTTGCACAGAAGAAGTACTTCATCGCCACGACGGTCGCCAGTGGCGAGAACTACGCAGGGCTTCAAGCGGGTGAGTTGTACGTTTACTGGCGAAGATACGACAAGCATTTGGCGTTGATCGCGCCGCAGATCGGTATTCGTGCAAACGGGGACAAGGAAGCGGCATCATCGGTCAGCCGACTCTTTACCGACCGTGTACTGATGGAGGTGCCGATCGTTGCGATAGGGGCAGGTGGCGGTCCGATCATCGATTTGGATCAAATGCTCTTGAACCCCGATGCTCGTGCAAACATCGGCCCACGCATGTTCGATCCGAATCTGCGCATGCGAGGAATCTACACGATCAAAACAGCGAAAGCTTTCGAGAACAATATTGAGATTGCGTTTGAAGCTCCCGAGATGGGGACCAACGTCCTCAAGATATTGCACTTCTCGATCAGCGATATTCCCGACAACACCGGCTATCAGCCTCGCGTTGCTGACAGCCGCATCGGATACTTCACGACCACCTACTCCGACCTCGCGAAATACAACGATCGCGAAACCCGAGTTCGATACATCAATCGCTGGTTCTTAGAGAAGGCCGATCCGAGGCTTCAGGTCAGTCCTGCCAAAAACCCGATTCGGTTTTACATCGAACACACAACTCCGGTCCGATATCGACGCTGGGTGCGCGATGGCATTTTGGCTTGGAATAAAGCGTTTGAGCAAGTCGGCATCAGCAACGCGATCGAGGTGTATTACCAAGATGCTGCTTCGGGCGCCCACATGGACAAGGACCCAGAGGATGTTCAATACAATTTCGTCCGTTGGTTGAATAACGATGTCGGCACGGCGATCGGGCCAAGTCGCGTTCATCCGTTGACCGGCCAGATCTTGGATGCCGACATCATTTTGACCGACGGCTGGATTCGGCATTATCAGAAGCAATATGCTGAGTCGTTGCCAAAGATAGCGATGGAGGGCTACGGCGCCGATACGCTCGCATGGTTGGCGGACCATCCCGAGTGGGATCCGAGAGTACGACTGGCTCCTCCTTCGATGCGCAGAACGGTGATGGATCGCATCGCGGTCCAAGCATCGAAACCGTATGCGGGGCACCCGCTCGCGAACGCGGATGCTCGTATCCTGGGTGATGACGAGTTCGATGGCCTGAATCGACCGAGCCAAGTCAATGGAATGTGCCTCGCCGCGGAAGGGATGGGCTTTGACCTCGCAGTCATGAAAATGACCTTGGATATGCTCAGTTGGGAGCAAGAGGTTGCAACCGACATGCTAGAAGACGACCAGGAAGAGAAAAATCCGATCGTGGGTGATTGGAACGGAATCGTGAGCGGCATGAAGGCTGCTAACTTCCCCATCGATCAAGTCCCATTCACATTCTCCATCAGTGACGATAACGGAACCTTGAAGGGGAGTCTTGCACTGGCTGGTATGGAGGTCCCGATGGAGTCTGTGACTTTCGATGAATCGACCCAGACAATAACGATTGTCGTGAAAGCCAACGATGGTCAGGTGACGGCGACGTTGACTGGGAAGCTGACCGGAGACAGCTTGGCGGGTTCGTGGGAAGCAGCGCAAAATGGAGCGACGATCCGAGGCGATTTCTCGGCGACTCGGAAATCGTCATCCCGGCGCAAACGTGCCATGAAAGAGGAGCCATCCGGCGGCGGACCATCGCCTGCACCTGCTCCCGCAGAGGAACCGAAACCTGGCGACGAGAAGAAGTCCGAGGAAAAACCTGCCGATGCCAAGAAACCGCAGACCACCTCCACCGGTGAGCAGATGCTCGATGGCATGCCCGAATCGTTTGTGGGCCCGTTGATCTCCTACCTTGTCGCGCATGAAGTGGGACACACCTTAGGGTTGCGCCACAACTTCAAGGCATCCAGCATCTACACGCTGGCACAGATCAACAGCGATGAAGTGAAAGGCAAGAAGCAACTCGCCGGTTCGGTCATGGATTACATCGGCACCAATATCCGGCTCGATTCGGGTACGGTTCAAGGCGAATACTGCATGACGGGTGTTGGCCCTTACGACATGTGGGCGATTGATTACGGTTATTCATTCGGCGACTTGAAGCCAGTTCTCGCTCGCGTGGCGGAACCGGAGTTGGTGTATGCGACCGACGAGGATACAGGTGGCCCGGATCCTTTGGCCCGCCGATACGATTTCTCAAAGAATCCGCTCGATTTCGCTGAGGAGCAGATGCGGTTGGCTACGCATCACCGTGCCAAATTGCTGGACGGTTTTGTGAAGGATGGCGACAGTTGGGACCGTGCCCGGTACGGTTACGAGATGATCCTGGGTGTGCAGGCGAGAGCCCTGTCGATGATGGCTAGCTGGGTAGGAGGTGCTCATGTCAATCGCGACAAGAAGGGGGACCTTAACGGCCGCAAACCGATCGAAGTGGTGCCGGCCGAGACGCAGCGCAAGGCGTTGGCCTTTGTGGTTGCAAACGCTTTTCGCGACGAAGCTTTTGGCCTCAGCCCTGAATTGGTGACCGCCATGGGGTTGGATAAATGGAGCGATGACCAAGGTTCCATGATGGAGGAATCCACTTGGCCCATCCACGATCGGATTATGGGTATGCAAGCGTCGGCACTCACCAGCCTATTGAACCCAACCACCCTCAAGCGGGTCTACGACAACGAGTTTCGAGTCCCTGCGGACCAGGATTCGTTGACGTTGCCAGAGATGATCAACGAAGTAACAAAGGGTGTCTGGACGGAACTCGAAGGCAAGGCAGACGGAGACTACACCGCTCGCAAGCCGATGATTTCCAGCCTGCGTCGCAATCTGCAGCGAGAGCATCTCGAACGCTTGATCGATTTGACTCTGCCAGGAAGCGCTCAAGGATCGGCGGGCAAAACCATTTCCACCTTGGCCATCGAGCAACTGCGGCAACTCGATAAAAAGATCGAAACATTGCAGGGGACCGCGACCAAGGGACTGGATCCTTACACGACTGCACACCTCAATTACGTGCGCGATCGAATTGAGAAGTCGCTGGACGCGGAATTCATTCTCAATCCTTCGCGTGGCGGGGGAGGGGGCGGAAACCGAATGCCCCTTGGCATGGAGTAAACGCGTGGGATAAATCAGGAGTGCGACTCGACGCGTTCTTGTTGTACAATATCGTCAGGAAAGGAACCCTGACGGTATGGTCGCTGTTGAACAGTATCTGAAACCCGAGCTCGCATCGCAGATCAAGCGGTTGGATTTGCGTGCCCAGATGATCGTGAAGGGATTCCTACAAGGGATCCACGCCAGCCCCTATCAAGGGTTCTCGGTCGAGTTCAGCGAGCATCGGCGCTATTCGCATGGCGATGATCCGAAGGACATCGACTGGCTCGCGTACGCAAAGACCGATCGCTATTACATCAAGAAGTTCGAGGCGGAAACCAATATCACGGGCTATCTGGTTTTGGATACCAGTCAATCGATGGCCTACACCTACCGTCAGCAACTGACCAAGCTCGAATACTGCATCTGCCTGGCCGCAGCACTGACGTATCTGATGCTCATGCAGCAGGACCCGATCGGGTTGGTCACTTTCGATCGCAAGATCCGGGCAAGCCTCTTCCCTCGGTCTCGGCGCAGTCAATTCGCAGCGATCTTGAGCCAGTTGACGAAGCTCAAGCCGGGTGGTGAAACCGAACTGCAGGGCCCGATGCGCCAGTTGCTGGCGATGCTTCGGCATCGTTCGCTCATTATGTTGATGAGCGATCTGTTGTCCGACGTCGATTCCACGCTCGATGCGATTCGGATGCTCAAGCACGCGGGGCACGATGTCATCGTATTCCACGTCCTGGATGAAGCTGAGGTTACTTTCCCTTTTTCAGGATTGGTGCAACTCAATGATCCAGAGTCTCGGCAATCGGTAAACGTCAATGCCGACGACATCGGCCATGAGTACCGCGAGAACATTCGCAACTATCGCGAATCCTTGAAGCGGGGTTGCAGCCAAACTCGGATCGATTACGTGGCCTTGGATACCAGCATGCCTTACGATACGGCGTTGACAGAGTATCTGTTGAGCCGGCGTCATCGCTTCTAAGTTGCAGAAACGGCTTCGACGATGACTTTCCTACACATCTCTCTCTTGCTCGGTTCAATCGCGGTCTCCGCTCCGATTCTGCTGCATTTGTTGGGAAGACGTCAACCCAAGCCGATTGCGTTTCCTGCGATCCGCTTTGTGCGGCAAACCGCAGTCACAGCTCAGCGAGGTTGGAGCATCAAGCGTTGGTTGCTCCTCGCGCTGCGGACATTCCTCGTGTTGATCTTGGCATTTGCTCTCGCATCGCCTCGTGTCCCGAGCGGTCAATACGCGAATTATTTGGCGGGTGGTTTGTTCGGTGTCTTTGCAGCCCTTGCGACGGCAATCGCTTTCACCGCTTGGGGTGGACGCAAGGCTCCTTGGATGATCGGTGTTCCAGCAGTGATCGCATTGGCCCTTTGGGCGTTCTCGGGTGTCTTCGTGGTGTCCGCGATTCGCAATAGCGATTCGATACCGATCGGCAATTCAGACGGGCCAGTCTGTGCGGCGATCATCGTGGATACCTCTCCGACGATGGCATACAAGTACCACAATGCGACGCGATTGGAGAAGGCCAAGGAGATGGCGTCCTGGCTGATCGATCGATTGCCGGTCCCTAGCCAGATCGCCATCCTCGGCAACGACACGGGTGCTCGACTCAATCCTGATCGTCTGTCGACCGAGCGACAACTCGAGCGAGTTGCGGTCGATGGCAAGGCAACGGACTTGGTCGATCGCATTCGTACCGCTATCGATCTGGTCCGCAAAAGCGAATTGGAGCGGCGTGAGATCTATGTGTTGACCGACATGCGCGATGCAGCATGGCGCAACAGCGTGAACTCCGAACTGCCGGCTCTGCTAGAGAGCAAGGATTCCGATGGAAATCCCCGTCCAAAGATCCTGCTGCAATTGATCGATGTCAGCGCTCCCGATGAGGAACTCAAGAATTGGACATTGACCAATGCCAAACTGAGCCAGGAGTCTTCTGTCCCGGGTGGTCGAGTGACGATTTCTGCCGAAGTGCGAGGAACGCGTGGCATCCAGGACGACCAACTGATGTGCGAATTGGTCGTCGAACCGATCGATCGTCGATTGCCTATGGTCCGAGATGGGAAAGTTGTCGTGCCCGAGGGAAGGGTGCTGAATCGGCAACTGGTTCAAGTGCCTGACGGCGGGAGTGTTCCTGTCCAGATGACCATTCAGGACTTGGCGGAGGGGACCAACCATGCGATTCTGCGACTGTCCCGTCCTGATCCTTTGGAACTCGACAACATTCTGTATATCACCATCGAGGCCAGGACCCAGGGGGCGACCGCAGTCTTTTCAGATGATCAACGCGATGGTCAACTGGTATCTCTTCTTCTAGATCCTTCCCTCTCATCGCCA
>CAYXFO010000076.1:0-5250 GCA_964464255.1 uncultured Pirellula sp. | reverse complement strand
ATCTCGTGTCGTAGCACCTGGACCATCTGTCGAATCGTATGCGAGACTCGGGGCATTTGATTTGGGGCGGGTATCGACGGCGGTACTCTTCAATCCTCGATCGATCTCGACTGATGAAGCCGAGCGATTATTGGAATGGGTTCGTGGTGGTGGCGGACTTTTGCTTGTTCTCGGCCCATCTTTGCAAGACCCGCAAAACAAAGCAACCAATGGCTTGTCGCTCGTGATACCAGGGGATGTCAAGCGACAAACGAGGCGTGCGATGGATGATCGTTCGATCTTCTTGAATCCCTTGATCGACAATCATCCGATCTGGTCGATCTTTGAGCGACCGATCCGCGAAATCCCATGGGTCAACTATCCGGTATTTCGTCACTGGGATCTCGAGAATCTGCCACCGACAGCTTCCGAGATTGCGAAGTTAACCGGTAGCGAAATGCCAGGAATGGTCGAACGCATCGAGGGTCAAGGACGCATCATCGTGATGACGTTTCCCTATCCCGAACCCGAGGCGACCGCTCAGAGCGAACCGTGGAGCGAGCTATTCACAACGAGCGCTGACGCGTGGCCCGGCTTTGCTCTGTTCCTCGGGACTGCGAGATACTTGGCAACGCACAACAAGCATCCGGTGAATTACACGATCGATTCCGTTGCAATGTTGGATAACAATACCAGCCAATATCCGAAAGTGTATGAACTCTTCAATCCTCTCGGCGAAGTCGTGCGTGTCGAGGCTGCGGAAGAATTGGTTTCATTCCCGTTTACACGTCAACCTGGGCAATATCGATTGAAAGGCCTGCGGCCTCGCGGTCCAGTGATGCGAGGCTTCAGTGTCAACATTGACCGTTCTGAAATCTCGCTCGAGCGCGCAGCGGAAGCGACCTTGACCGAAGCTTTGGGACCCTCGAACTTCGGAGTTGCTAAAGACAAAGACGATGTTCAGACATCGATCGGCGAAGGACGCTACGGCCGCGACTTGGCTCCCTTCCTGCTGGTGGTGATCGCCATGATGCTGCTGGCCGAGCAAACAATGGCTAGCCGCTTTTATGCTTCGACGGTGAGGAGTCGAGCATGATCGATTTCACTCTCGATCCGGTCTTTGGCAGCTATGGGCTGGTAGCTCTGGTAGGAATCGCATTTGCATTTCTTTTGTTCGCGGTAAAAGACACATCCGGAGCGAGTAGATTTCAGCGGGCACTTCTGTGGTTGTTGCGCTTCGCCCTTTGCTTGGCCATGCTTTTTGCTCTGTTGCGTCCGGGGCTAACATTCACCAAGCAGCAGGAACCTCGCGGGAGTGTTGCCGTCATGCTCGACGCTTCTTCGAGTATGCAACTGGCATCCGGCGAAGCCAAGCAGACGCGTTGGCAAGTTCAAAAAGGTGTATGGGATGCACTATGGCAAGCCCGTTCGCAACTTGGCAAGGAAACAGTCCTAGTTCCCTTCTTGTACGACTCCAAGATTCAACGGCTTGGCGAATTTAGCAGCGATGCGGCTACTGAATCGCCTACGCTTCCCGTGCAACCCTCGGGAAGTGCGACCGACATCGGCGGCACCTTGAATCAAGTCGCATCCGAGAGTTTTCAGTCTCCATTGACCGCGGTGGTTTGGATGGGTGACGGCTCGCAAACGCAGACCCCCGCGTTGATTGATCCGCAACAGGTCGCACGTCAATTCGGACGATTGGATATTCCGATGTACCTGATTGGGATCGGGCCCCGTGGAGACAGCGAGAATGCTCGCGATATCGCCGTCGAGGGGGTTCCTGAGCAACTCGATGTCTATACCAAGAACCAGATCTACGTACGTGGCATGGTCAAATGCCGAGGTGTTGCCAATCGCGATGTTCCATTGGTTTTGTGGATGGTGGACCGCGATGGTGTTGCACGTATCGCAGAGAGGACGACCGTTCGGCCCAACAAACCAGAGCAAACAATTCCTTTTCAGATTCCGCTCCTCGCCCCCGATGCCGGATCGTATGAATTGGTCGTTATGGCCGAACCGATCGAAGGAGAAGCCGTTCAGCAAAACAACGAAGCGATCGCGTATCTCAACGTCCGAGGTGGCGGTGCTCGCATCCTGTACATCGAGGGGGAACCGCGAACCGAAGCCAAGTTCATCGCCAACGCTTTGATGGAGTCCCAAGACTTCCAAGTCGATCGCTTGTGGATCGCCAGAGAGCCGATTCAAAAATGGCCAGTCGATTTATCTCGGCGATTATCCAAAGGGGTTTACGACTGTTTCATCATCGGTGATCTCGATAGCGATGCGATCGGTAACGCGGGAGCGAAACTGATCGCGGACCAAGTCGCCCAAGGATCGGGACTGATTACTTTGGGTGGGTATCGAGCCTACAACGCCGGAGGATGGGATCGAACAACCTTGGCAGAGGTTCTTCCTGTCCAGATGATGGCTGGCCCGCGTCAATCCAACAGCGATGCGATCGAGTTGCGCAACCACTACCCCGGTCCGATTCGAGTCATTCCGCGCGCAGCCGACAAGCTATTACAAATAGGTGCGCCGGGGGCCGATCTGGCTAGCCTCTGGGGAGAGTTGAAACCGCTTCTCGGAGCCAACCGTTGGGAAGGGGCCAAGAACGTACCAGGTGTCAAGATTCTTGCTCAAGGAGACGGCGGCCAACCCTTGATCGTGACCGGTACCGCGCAGAAAGGGAGAGTGATCAGCCTAGCGTTTGACTCCTCCTATCAATGGCTACGGCAAGGAAAGGTTGTCGAGTACAAGCAATTCTGGAGACAACTTGTTCTTTGGTGTCTGCGCCGGGAAGCTGTCGAGGAGGGAATGCAGCTATCGATGAGCCAACGGCGATTGCTTCTGCAGCAGGGATCTGAATTACAGATGGCCTGGAATCCCGGATCGAGCGAGGCGTCTATGCCGCAAAACGTCATCTTGCGATTGTGGCGATTGGGGGTGCCCAAAGAAGGACGCGTAGAGGAGAACGAGGTTGGGCAATTCAATCTTCTGAAGAGAGATGCCTCGAGCATGAAGCTTCGTTGGGACGGGATCAAGGATCCGGGCCGATACGAATGGAGGGCGCTTGCAAGCGGTTCCAAAGGACAACAGATCGAAGCGCGATTGCCCTTTATCGTCATGGATCAATCGATCGAGAGCATGCAACCCCTTCCCGATTGGCAACTCATCAGCCAACTTGCCAAGCTCAATGCTTCCGCTGGTGGAGAGATGATCCTGCCGGAACAGGCTGACGAAGTCATCAAGCAGATCGTAGAGCGTCGTCGCCAAGCGACGGAAACCCAAGTTGAAAACCTGCGGCTTGGGGATACGACGATCGACTCATGGCTCCTGTTTTTAGTCGTGGCCGGGATGCTGATCACTCAGTGGATTCTCAGAAAACGCTGGGGATTGCCTTAGAGCTGATCCCTTTGCGGCTCGCGAAAAAATGCATTCGGCAAAGAACTTTGGTAAGATGCAGCGTCGTTCGCGATGGTCGAGTCCCGTTCTATCTTCCGCTTCCTTTCCTCTCTCAATCCATGTGCATCATGAAACTATTTTGGAAAACCTCTTTCGTTCTATTGGCATTTGCAAATATTTCTTCCTCGTTGGTTTGCGGACAGGATCTGCCAGCGAATACCGCTGTTAAGCCGGTGAAGCTATTTGAGGTAGGACGCTATTCAGAAGGAGTCGTCTTTGATCACGCAGGTACTGGCTATTGCTCCTGGGATAAGACGGTTACCAGTTTTCAACTCGATGGAAAAAACTCAACCTTCGCAGTGACCGGTGCCCCAAACGGGCACAAGGTTCTCGCTGATGGAACCCATCTGGTTTGCGATGCCAGCCAACACGCGGTCCTTCGATTGGACAAAGATGGAAAGATGTTGGAACCAGCCTCCAAGGAATGCGACGGAAAAACGTTGCGTGGCCCCAACGATTTGACTCTCGATCCCAAAGGTGGCTTTTACTTCACCGACCCTGGAGATTCAGGCAAAGACAAATTGATCGGCACAATTCATTATGTGGACACCCAAGGGAAGACCCACTTGGTCGCTTCCGGTTTAGCTTTCCCCAATGGAATCGTTCTGACCGAGGATGGTAAACGGCTGTTGGTAGGGGAAAGCCAATTCAACCGCGTGTTGGAATATCCGGTCTTGGAGCAGGGCAAAGTTGGCCCGATGCGAGTGTTCGCCGATTTGCCCAAGAGCGCTAGTGGCAAATGGGAAGACAATCAACCCGATGGCATGTGTCTGGATGCAAAAGGAAATCTCTATGTCGCGCATTACGGCATGAAACAAGTGCAAGTGCTCGATCCGCAGGGCAAACTGATCCGTCAATACGATGGTGGGAATCAACTGACCAGCAACGTCGCGTTCGGTGGCCCCAATCACGATCAGTTGTTCGTCACCGGAAGCATCAAAGCAGATGGAACGCCAGGCGCAGTATTTCGCCTCGACCTGGGAGTCAAGGGACGGGTGATCCTGCCCAAGAAACAGTGATCGACTGGAGTGCCACTCACCCCAGCGTGAACGACTAGCAATCTATCCCGACGGGAGCGAAGCGGAACGGTCCCCCAACCCGGTAACGCTGAATCGGTGATTCCAGGCGACTCGCTCGAATCTGGTCAAAGAGATTCAGGCCGCATCGATTGGTTCGTCCGCTTTAGCGGGGCGCGATCAGCCTTACGCCATCAATTTTCACATTACGCAAATCAACTGAACCCTGAACCTCTCCATCAAACCAATCCCGGAAATAGATCGTCTTAAGACGCGGAAATGACGTGATGGCTGCAAACATGTCGGGTGGCAGTGTGGCGTTTGGAATCCTGAGCGTATGCACCCATTCACAAGCGTGCAGTTCTCGGACATCACGGGGCTCGCAAACGGAAAGGTCATTAAACTGCAGATCGATATCCGTGATATGCACGAAGCATGACGCGAAGGAATGGGGAAGCCGTCCCGCAAGCCATGCTGGCAGTACCGTTTCCTCTTCATAGCCGTAGATATCGAGTTTTCCGCTTTCGATTGCCCCGTACTCACGAGTCCGGTGTCGATCGTGGACAAGACAAACGTATCCAAATGCCGTGCAAGCCATGGCTATCACCGCGGTTGCCGCAAAGCATGCCCGCAGAAAAAGTCTCGAGTGTTGTCGGTTGGCTTTCATGCGACGAACGAAAAAAAACCACCGAGGACGAGGAAGGACGTCATGACGAGCAACCCAGCCGACCGAGTTCTTCGGTGCATCGACTTGTTCTCGCTCAGATGGCCCCAGTCCTCGGATTGTACA